>SKVX01000169.1 GCA_007129225.1 Halomonas sp. | reverse complement strand
GCGGGAGTTCGACGGATGCGCGAAACGGGTGCACGTTCACACCAAGGGAAGGCCAATGCATCGACGCCTGATGGAACACCTCACCACTGCGGTGCTGCTGCTGGATGGCAGCCTGCGTCTTCGCTGGATGAATCCCGCCGCCGAAGCGCTGCTGGCGATCAGCCTGGGGCGCGTGGAGGGGATGCGCCTGTCGGCTCTGGTCACCGAGGACGACGGCATGAGTACGGTACTGGCCAAGTCGCGGGATGAGGGCCACCCTTTTACACAGCGGGAGGTCAGGCTCTCGCTCGTCACCGGGACGGTCATCACCATCGACTATACCGTGACGCCGTTGTCGGAAGAGGAGCTCCTGGTCGAGATGGAGCCTCGCGATCGCCTGCTGCGGATCTCTCGGGAGGAAGCGCTGCTCAACCGCCAGGAGGCGATCAAGGTGCTCTCCCGTGGACTGGCCCATGAGGTGAAGAACCCGCTGGGTGGGATTCGCGGCGCCGCGCAGCTGTTGGAGCGCGACCTCGATGATCCCGCGCTGGCCGAGTTCACCCATATCATCATCGAGGAGGTGGATCGTCTGCGCGACCTCGTGGACTGCATGCTGGGCCCGAACAAGCCGGCGCGCCACGAGCCGCTCAATATCCATAAAGTGCTGGAGCGTGTACGCACGCTGCTGATTGCCGAGACCCCGGGGGTGCAGGTGGATCGTGACTACGACCCCAGCCTGCCGGACTTCCCGGGTGATGAGGCGCAGATGATCCAGGCCGTGCTCAACGTGGCACGTAACGCCATGGAGGCCATGGCCGAGGCCGGCACCGACCAGCCGCACCTGCTGATGAGAACCCGGGCGCGACGCCAGTTCACGCTAGGTGCCGAGCGTCATCGTCTGGTCTGCGAAGTGGCGCTGATCGATAACGGTCCTGGCGTTCCCGACACCCTGCAGGAGACGCTCTTTTACCCCATGGTATCGGGCCGAGCCGAAGGAAGTGGGCTGGGGCTGTCCATTGCGCAGGGCATCCTGCATCAACATCAGGGCTTGATCGAATGCGAATCGAGCCCTGGTCATACCGAATTTCGCTTGCTTATTCCCCTGGAGAGGCGCCATGACTGATGTCGCACGTGTCGCTGTCGTCGATGACGATCGTGCCATTCGCTGGGTGCTGGAGCGTGCCCTGGCCCAGCCCGACCTCGACGTCGAATGTATCGAGCGGGCCGACCTGGCACTTAGCCGACTGCTGGACGACCCGCCGGATGTACTGGTCACCGATATCCGGATGCCGGGCATCGACGGCCTGGACCTGATGTCACGGATACGGGATGTGCATCCCGACCTGCCGGTCATCGTGATGACTGCGCATTCCGACCTGGACAGCGCCGTCGCCTCCTACCAAGGCGGGGCTTTCGAATACCTGCCCAAGCCCTTCGACGTCGACGAGGCGCTGGCGCTGGTGCGTCGTGCCGTGGCCCATGCGCGGGAGCGCAAGCGGCCGGTCAGCGTACCCGAGGGGCTGGATGCCGAGATCATCGGTGAGGCCCCGGCCATGCAGGAGGTGTTTCGCGCCATTGGCCGGCTGTCGCACTCCCATATCACGGTGCTGATCAATGGCGAATCGGGCACCGGCAAAGAGCGCGTGGCCCGTGCCCTGCATCAGCATAGCCCGCGGGCGGGCAAGCCGTTCATCGCGCTGAACATGGCGGCGATACCGCGCGACCTGATCGAGTCGGAGCTGTTCGGGCACGAGAAGGGCGCCTTTACCGGTGCCACCGCCCAGCGGCAGGGGCGCTTTGAGCAGGCCGATGGCGGCACCCTGTTTCTCGACGAGATTGGCGACATGCCCGCCGAGACCCAGACGCGATTGCTGCGGGTGCTGGCCGATGGTGAGTTCTATCGGGTCGGCGGCCATACGCCGGTGAAGGTGGACGTACGCATCATCGCCGCGACCCACCAGAACCTCGAGACCCTGGTCGAGGACGGTCGCTTCCGCGAGGATCTGTTTCACCGGCTCAATGTAATTCGCGTGCACCTGCCGAAGCTGGCCGAGCGACGCGAGGACATCCCGCGGCTGGCGCGGCACTTCCTGGCCGAGGCGGCCAAGGAGCTGTCGACCGACGTCAAGGTGCTCACCAAGGACGCCGAGACCCACCTGACCCGGCTGCCGTGGCCCGGCAACGTGCGCCAGTTGGAGAACACCTGCCGCTGGCTGACGGTGATGGCCTCCGGTCGCGAGGTGCTGGTCGAGGACCTGCCGCCGGAGCTGCGCGAGCCGGAGGCGGCGGAGAGAGGCAGCGGGGATTGGCGCGCCGCGTTTCGCGACTGGGCCGACCGGGCCCTGGCTGCCGGCCATACCCACCTGCTGGAAGAGGCAGTTCCCGATTTCGAAAAGATCCTGATCGAGACCGCGCTGAAGCATACCGGCGGGCGCAAGGGCGAGGCCGCGGAGCTGCTGGGCTGGGGGCGCAACACACTGACCCGCAAGCTCAAGACACTGTTGCCGGCATTGGCCGACGGGGAGTGAGAAGGCGGTATCGGGGCGTGGCCTTTACCGCCACTGTGGTGCCAGAATGGGGGCTTCAAGGAGAGATAGCCCATGACGCAGATGCACTGGCAGCGCTTGCTCGACCCGTCGCGACTCTATGGCGGTCGCGCCGGCCGTGACGAGATCGGTCGCAGCCCCTTCCACAAGGATCACGACCGGATCGTCTTCTCCGGCTCCTTTCGTCGCCTGGGGCGCAAGACCCAGGTGCACCCCCTCACCGACAACGACCATATCCACACCCGGCTGACCCACTCCCTGGAGGTGGGTTGTGTGGGGCGCTCCCTGGGCATGATCGTCGGCGAGCTGCTGCGGGAACGGCTGCCCGAGTGGATCACCCCGGCCGACATGGGTGTCATCGTCCAGGCGGCATGCCTGGGGCACGATATCGGCAATCCGCCCTTCGGCCACGCCGGCGAGTATGCCATCCGCGACTGGTTCAAACGGGCCGAGGCCGACGGCAGCGGGCTGCTCAAGGGGCTGTCCGAGCGGGAGCGCGCCGACCTGCTCACCTACGAGGGCAACGCCCAGGGCTTCCGGGTGGTCACCCAGATCGAGTACAACCAGTTTCGCGGCGGCATGCGGCTGACCACCGCAACGCTGGGGACCTTGCTGAAGTACCCCTGGACCGTGGAGCACGGGGGCAGTGCCGGGAAGTTCGGCTGCTATCAGAGCGAGCAGGTGCTGCTTGCCGAAGTGGCCGACCGCCTGGGCCTGCTGCCCCGGGGGGAAGGGCGCTGGTGTCGTCACCCGCTGGCCTGGCTGGTGGAGGCCGCCGACGACATCTGCTATGCCCTGCTCGACCTGGAGGACGGCCTGGAAATGGGCATCCTGCGCTTCGACGAGGTGGCCGAAGTGCTGCTGCAGATCGCCGGTGACGCACCGCCGGACTATGCCGCCATGGAACGCAGCGGTGTCTCCCAGCGGCGTCGTATCGCCGCCCTGCGCGGTGCGGCCATGGAGCGGGCGGTCAATGACGTGGGGGCGGTTTTCGTCGACCATGAAACGGCGCTGCTGAACGGCACCCTGGCCAGCGACCTGCTGGAGCTCTGCCATCCCGACCTGGGCTGGGGGGTGGCGGCCGCCAAGCAGCTGGCGCGTGAGCGAATCTTCCAGAACGAACGCAAGGCCAAGCTGGAGATCGGCGCCTACACGACGCTTGGCATCCTGCTGGAGGCTTTCATCGGCGCGGCCCATGAGCTGCACCACACCGGCGAGTCGAGCTTCAAGCACCAGCGGGTGCTGGCGCTGGTGGGCGAGAACACGCCGCGCCCCTCCTGGTCGCTGTATGACAGCTATCGGCGCATGCTCGACTTCATCGGCGGCATGACCGATCACTATGCCGTGGATCTGGCCCAGGAAATGGGCGGTCGACTGCGGGGAGACTGAGTTCGATGGAGTCGTTGCCCGCTCAGAGGGTGTTTACAAAGCAGACGAACCAAGGCAAGGGCTAGGCCCGTTCCCTACGGGCCAACGCACTTCCCACATCGTATTGTCGAGTGCAGTCCTATTGTAGACACCCTCTTAAATGGAGGGGGCATTCAGCGGTATGTTCTTCTCCAGCTCCGCGGCGCGCTCGATAAGCGCGGCAATCACCTTGTCGTGCATGTCGTCATCGATCGGCCCCAGCTCCTTCTCGCCCAGCTGCTGGGCCAGTGACTCGCCGCTAACCACCATCAGGCCTTCCGGCGTACCGGCACAGATGATGTCCCAGCCGGGTAGCGTCAGCACGCCCATGATGGGTACCGGTGCTCCGCAGCGTTTTTCCAGCCACCTGCCCAGCCAGCGGGTGGTGGCCAGGGTCTTCGCCAGGGGGCGCTGTTCGCTCCAGCCGGGGAAGCGAAGGCGCTGGGGTTCCACGGTGACCACATTGATCTCTCGACCGTCTGCCGTGAAAGGGCGCGTGCGGGCGCGCGTCTCGACGACGAACACCCCATGGGGGGTGACGGCGACGTGGTCTATGGTATCGGTGTCGGTTGGCACGTCGTGGAAGACGTAGTAGGGGTGAGCTTCGGGATGGATCAGACGCTCCAGCTCCTGGCCCACGGCGAGTTCACAGGCCAGGCCCAGCTTGATGCGCCGGATCAGCTGGAAATCGCGGATCAGCAGGAAGCAGTAGATCAGTACCAGCACGGTGCTGAGTGCGCCGTAGAGGCCCCATTCCAGCCAGTTCTGCCGGCTGGCGAAGAGCATGCGGCCCATGCCGTAGACCAGTGGGGCCAGAGAGACGATCGGCCCCAGGGCGCCATCCAGGAACAGGGCGGCGAAGGCGCGATCGAGCCTGTCGCGCAGGGCCTGGCCGGGTTCCCGCAGGGGGCGGGCGTTGAACGGCGAGCGCACCCGGGCGTCGTGCAGGTTGCGCAGGGCGATCACGATCACCGCCATTGCCCCGAGGGGAAACAGGAAGATCAGGGGAAGCAGGTATTCCAGCCAGGCCATCGGGGGTCCGTCCTTGCCTGTTATAGTCACGTAAGCATGACATTCTAGACAACCTTCCACCACAAGAGCCATGTTGATTGCATCAGGCGGGTGGAAAGACTCCGGAGAGACGATGAGCGACGTGCCAATGGCGGTGGAGGCTTCTGGACGCCTGGCGGACTTCCTGTCCCGCCATCCGAAGCTGGCGGTGCTGACCGGAGCCGGGGTGAGTACCGAAAGCGGCATTCCCGACTATCGCGATGCCAGCGGTGCCTGGAAGTGCGCACCACCCATGCAGCACCAGCAGTTCATGAGCAGCCATGCGGCGCGACAGCGCTACTGGGCGCGCGCTCTGGTCGGTTTTCGCACTCTGCACCGGGCTCGTCCGGGCATTGCCCATACGGCCCTGGCTCAACTGGAAGTCGAGGGGCTGGTAGCGGGAGTGATTACCCAGAATGTGGATGGGCTGCACCAGAAGGCGGGATCGCGCCGGGTCATCGACCTGCATGGTCGAGCCGAGCAGGTGCGCTGCATGGCGTGCGGAGCGCTACGCATGCGCCATGACCTGCACGCCGAGCTGGCCGAGTGCAACCCGCACTGGCTGGACAGGAAGTCGGCGGCCCGGCCCGATGGGGATGCGGACCTGGAGGGGGATTTTTCCGACTTCCAGGTGCCCGGTTGCCGCCGCTGTGGCCAGGGGGTATGGAAGCCCGATGTGGTCTTCTTCGGAGACAGGGTGCCCGGCGACCGCGTGGCGCGGGCCAGGGCAATGATCGACGAGGCCAGCGCACTGCTGGTCGTCGGTTCGTCGCTGATGGTCTATTCGGGTTACCGCTTCGTGCGACAGGCCGCCGGCGCCAACAAGCCCATCGCCTGCCTCAACCTGGGGCACACCCGGGCCGATGCGCTCTATGCACTGAAGGTCGAGGCCCCGGTGGGCAAGACGCTGGATACCGTGGTGGCGACTCTTACTGGCGCGGGTCAAGCGGCAGGGTAACGGGCTCGTCCGGGGTGCGGTCCTCCAGCAGTACCGGCTCGCTGGTGGCGTGAGTCAGCGCGCCACCCTGGCGCAGCTCGGCACTTAGCTGAGGCGAGCGGGAATCCTGGAGAGCCTGGCTGTCATGACGCAGGGCCACCGCCCAGGGAGGCGTGTCCAGGTGGGTGAGCGTGGTTTCGGCCAGGGTGCCGTCGGCATCGCTGAGGCGTACGCTCAGTTCGGCATCGTCTCCCAGCGTCAACGGCTCGGGCGATACCACGCGAGCCTGCAGCTCGGCGAACTGCGGGGTGCCCGCGCAACCGGCCAGCACCAGCATGACCAGCAACCCCAGTGCGAGTCGCAGTGTCGACTTGGCGAACGGTGGCGCCGAAACCGTCGTCGTATCGTGCATGCCATTCTCCTTGCTTATTTTCGGACAGAGCCTAGCCGCCGGCCAGCTTCACCGTGTAGCCACTTCGCTCAAGCTCGGCCTTGAGTACCTCGCGATGATCGCCCTGGATCTCGATGATGCCCTCCTTGACGGCACCACCGGTGCCGCAACGCTTCTTGAGACGCTTGGCCAGGGCCTTGAGTTCGGCGTCGGGGAGTGGAATACCGGTCACCGTGGTCACGCCCTTGCCCTTGCGCCCGCTGGTTTCCCGGTGAATACGCACGATGCCGTCTAGCGCTTCGATGCGAGCCTGCTCCGCCGCCTCGTCACAGCGGCAGTCGGCCAGGGGCTGGCGGCAGTCCGGACAGATATCGCCATGTTCGGTGGAGTAGACCAGGCCATGCAATTGGTCACGCAAAGAGGCCATGGGAGCTCCTCGTACGAAAGAGATGGCCAGATGATACCGCTTAGGGGCGCAGGCTGCATCGCCGCAGGTTCCTGCGGTCAGGTGCAATTCAGGCGGATGGCGGACAAACGGTTTGCCGACAGGCCTCAGCGGCTATAGGCTGCCTGGCGGTTGTCCAGGGTCCGGTGGTGGACGAGATGACCGATCACGGTGGGCAACTGGTACATGCTGCTGATCATGATGGCCCCTTCGGGGGTGTCTTCCACATCGGGAAAGCGGTTGAGATGAATGACCGTCATCCCCGCGTCCAGGGCGGCCTTGACCCCCACCATGGCGTCGTCGATGGCGACGCAATCCTCGGCATCGAAGCCCATCCGGCTGGCCGCGTGCAGATAGAGTTGGGGGTCGGGCTTCCAACAGTTGGCGGTATAGCCGCTGAAGAGATTATTGCCGAAGTGATCGTCCAGGCCGATGGCCTTGAGGGAGGTTCTGATCTTGTTCTCCGGGCCGTTGGACACCACGCCACAGGGGAAGTCGGCCAGTGCCATCAAGGCCTCGGTCGCGCCGGTGATCGGCACCAGCTCCGTTGCAAGCCGCCGATTGAGGTTGCTGCGCATCTCGGTCTCTGTCTCGGACAGATGAAGCGGATCCACGCTGCCGTAGCGACTTTCCAGCACCGTCACGATATTGCGAAAGCGGCTGCCGCGGAATTCGCCGATATAGTCACTGGCCTGGAACGGCAAACCCAGCCGCGTCAGGCTGACGGCCATCTCGGCGGCCAGCAGTGGTTCGCTGTCCACCAAGGTTCCATCACAATCGAACAGCAGGCAGAGGGGACTAGTCATGGCCGAACATCCCTCAAGTGGTCAGAGGCTTGTCGAAAAGGCACCATATTCCTGATATCGGCATGCTTCACAAAAAGTTAAATTTAAACGACGAACCTTTACGAACGCTGTTTCCAAATAGTATTGCTCGTCCTTGCCCATTCTTCAAGTTTCCGACTAACGTTTAGTTCGCTCAGGTTACCGGCTTCACTCGCATCCTGAACCTATGCGCCGCGAGGCACCCATCCGCCATTGTGCTGGCCCTGCCCGCAGTGACCGTCGTCCACTGTGTCAGGCAGGCGAATCGTTGCGCCTACTTGGCCCATGTGTCAGAACACACCACGTTTCCAAGGCGTCATGTCGGAGAAGTGAAAGAGATGGGTTATGTTTAAGCAATTGAAATAAAAGAATTATAAATGAATATGGCATGCGTTGGCCCGCTCCCTGCTAAAGCCTGGATGAGCAAGACTAGCCGGTGACACCCACTACCAGTCCGGTAAGCGGATTTCCGGTACGACGAGCGAAGTCTCACGGCTTCAACAGGAAACTCAAGTTCTGACCCATTGGAGGTACGAACATGATGTCCAAGGAATTTCTCAAGAAACTCGGCATCGTCGGTATCACGTTTGGCTTGACCGCCAGCCCACTGGCATTTGCCGACTTCCATGACGAAGAGGACGAGCAAGGTACCGTGCCGGAGCAGACCGCTCCCGAGACGGGTGCTGATGCAGACATGGGTGCAGGTGCTGATGCCGGCTTCGGTGATGATGCCGGTGCTGAAGCCGGTGCAGGTGCGGATACTGGCTTCGGTACGGATACGGATGCGACTGGTGCAGAAGCGGGTGCCGGTGCAGGCGTTGGTGCCGATGCGGAGTTCGACTCGAATGACGAGTGGGACGACGACACCACCGACGAGTGGGAAGAAGAGAATGAAGAGGAAGAGTGGGAAGAGGATGAGGAAGACGATCAGGATTGGTAAGGCCTGATACTGCCAGGGATGGCGGTCACTGCCCAGGGACGGGCGGTGACGTCTCCTCAAGGTTGGTGCGCTAGCATCATCCGCCTCACCCGCCCCCGGCTATGCCGGGGGCGGTTTTGTTGTGAGGGGTACCCCGGCTGACCGGTAAACGGTGCTATAGCCACCCGAGCCATTGCCACCAGAGATAGTCCAGCGGCCACAGCAGCAATACGCTGAGCAGGGCGGTCACCAGGCAGAGCCGGGCGGTTTCCCGTAGCGAGATGCGTGCTGCCAGGATACCGACAATCAGTGGCGGAGCCTGGTAGGGCAGCAGCACCGTGGAGAACCCCACCACCTGGGTCATGTAGACCGCTTCCGGCGACCAGCCAGTGATCTCGGCGAGCCCCGGGGCCATGGGAGTGAGGATGGCGGGAATGCCAGGCAGTGTGACCAGGGTGCCTAGCAACATGGCGAGCGCTGACAGCATGCCAAAGGCGGCCGCATCGCCGGCCTCGCGCAGGGGAAGAACCGATAGCAGACCACCTGCCACGAGAGTGCCCAATCCACTCTGGTAGGCCAGGGCGCCGAGGCTGACGATGCCGGCGACATAGATAAAGGAGTCGAAGCTGATCGATTGCAGCGGCTTCTCGGCCAGCAGCCGGCTACCGGGGAAGAGGCAGACCAACGCCACCCCCATGCCGATCCAGGCGGGCGATATGCCGTGCCAGGCATCGGTCATCCATAGCAACACCGCTACTGACAGTAGCGCTGCCAGCCAGCGCTCGGGTGCAGCGAGATGCAAGGATGGCGTCGGCTCACGGGCCTGCGCCGGTGCCTGGCCCGGGAAGAGCCACAGCATGACTCCGATCAGCAGCAGTGTCTTGAGCAGGCCCAGTACCGGAAAATGAAGCAGCAGGTAGTCGCTGTAGGTGGGCGGCGTGCCCAGCACCGCTTCTGCGGCCCCCATCAAGACGTTGTTGGGCACATTGGCGGGCAGGATGGCATAGGTGGGCAGGAAGGTGCCCATGATGCCGCCGAGTATCAGCCCGGTCCGGGCCCGCTCCCCATGGCCATAGCCCAGATGGTCGGCCAGGGTGGTCAGGATGGGCACCATCAGCAGGATCCGGCCCATGCCCGAGGGCATGAAGAACGCCATGGCCAGGCCCAGCAGAATCACGCCGATCAGTGCACGGCGATAGGACCCTTCCAGCCAGGGGCCAACGCCCTGGGCCAGCGTCGTGCCCAACCCGGTGTACTGGATTGCCGCCCCGATGATAAGACCGGCGAAGACAAGCCAGGTTGCCGCCGAGCCGAAGCCGGCGAATACCGTCTCCGCGGGTGCCACACCGGCAAGGGTGCAGAGCGTGAAGAATACCAGTGCCGTCAGCCACTGCGGTAGCCAGCCGGTCGCCCACAGCCCGATGCAGAGGCCGATTACCGCCCCCGCGCGAACGATTACCGGTGCCGCGGGCATTCCCAGAAGGAAAAGCGTGACGCCCACCATGGCCACGAGCGATATCCAGTGGCGAGGCGTGGGCAACGACTTGGCGGCGGCAGGCATGACGGCTCCGGGAGAGAGGGGCAGCCGCAGAGTTTAGCAGGCGAAACACCTGCAGTGACCCCTGCGGCTCGACCGGTGAAGCCTGTTTCGGGTGATAGCGCTGCCGGGGAGCCCGGCTGGCCTCAACTTCTGGAAAGCCGGCGTGAATTGGCACTGCTGCGGCGATGATAAGGCATCAAGGTGCGGCGGCCCGTGACCCACCAGGGGGTACCCTGGCCGAAGGCCATGCCCAGCATGGCTTTCTGCATCTCGAAGCCGGTTTCCAGGCTGGCCTCGAGCTTCTCGCTCACCATGCGCTGGTTCTCCTTGACCACCCGGTCGCTGTTGGGAGCTTGGGTTTGCCATAGATTGTTGCGCAGAGCAATGGTGGAAAGCGAGGTCGACCAGAGTTCGAATGCCATGACCCCCAGCTGCCAGACGTCCGTCATGGCAGCGGGAGTCTGGGGCAGGATAGGGGAATGGGTCGGGCTTTTCATGGAGTCGCCTCTTCGTCAGGAGTCGGAAGCGGACTGCGGCCGCTCGGGCGGGCAGTGTGGGCGCCTCATTGCTGCGGTGCAATAACTCATGTTGCACCTGCCTTCCCAGGCGTGCCGACCTTGCCGTGTGAAGGGACAGTATCTGTCCTGAGGTTCGCTTCGGTGTGCGCCTTGCGGGAAGGCGGATAGCCCTCCCGCCGTTGCTCTCACTTCACCTTGGGGTCCAGCTCACCGCGCTCGTAGCGCAGGAACATCTCCTCGAGGTTGATCGGTTTGATACGGCTGGCATTGCCGGCGGTACCGAAGGCCTCGTAGCGGGCGATGCAGACGTCGCGCATTGCCGTCACGGTCTCCTTGAGGAACTTGCGCGGATCGAACTCGGAGGGGTTCCGGGCCAGGAAGCGACGCACCGCGCCGGTGGAGGCCAGGCGCAGGTCGGTGTCGATGTTGACCTTGCGCACGCCGTGCTTGATGCCCTCGACGATCTCATCGACCGGCACGCCGTAGGTCTCGGGGATATCGCCGCCGAACTCGTTGATGATCGCCAACCACTCCTGGGGCACCGAGGAGGAGCCGTGCATCACCAGATGGGTGTCGGGGATACGCGCGTGGATCTCCTTGATGCGCTGGATGGACAGCGTATCGCCGGTGGGCGGCTTGGTAAACTTGTAGGCGCCGTGGCTGGTGCCGATGGCAATGGCCAGGGCGTCGACGTGGGTCGCCTTGACGAAGTCGGCAGCCTCCTCGGGATCGGTGAGCAGCTGGTCCATGTCCAGCTTGCCTTCGGCGCCGATGCCGTCCTCCTCGCCGGCCATGCCGGTCTCCAGGCTGCCCAGGCAGCCCAGCTCGCCCTCTACCGAGACGCCGCAGGCGTGGGCCATCTCGACGGTACGGCGGGTGACGTCGACATTGTAGTCGTAGTCCATGGGGGTCTTGCCGTCCTCGCCGAGCGAGCCATCCATCATCACCGAGGAGAAGCCCAGTTGGATGGAGCGCTGGCACACCGCCGGGCTGGTGCCGTGGTCCTGGTGCATGACCACCGGAATATGCGGGAACTCCTCGACGGCGGCCAGGATCAGGTGGCGAAGGAAGGGGGCGCCGGCGTACTTGCGGGCGCCGGCGGAGGCCTGGACGATGACCGGGGAGTCGGTCCGGTCGGCGGCTTCCATGATGGCCCGCATCTGCTCGAGGTTGTTCACGTTGAAAGCCGGAACGCCGTAGCCGTATTCGGCGGCGTGGTCCAGCATCTGGCGCATGCTGATCAGTGCCATGTGGTTATCTGCCTCTTTGTGCGATCGGTCGATGCAATCGGTCTGTGCAATGACGGCGCAGCCGTGGCTGCGCCGATATTAGGGGTGCCGTGGGGCATTCGTCTCAGCGTTCGGCAGCGTCTTCCAGGGCCTTCACCGCCGGCAGGGTCTTGCCTTCCACATACTCGAGGAAGGCACCGCCGCCGGTGGAGATATAGGAGACGCGTTCGCCGATGCCGTACTTGTCGATGGCGGCCAGGGTGTCGCCACCACCGGCGATGGAGAAGCCGTTGCTCTCGGCGATCGCCCGCGACAGCGCCTCGGTGCCGTGGCCGAACTGGTCGATCTCGAACACGCCGACGGGGCCGTTCCACAGGATGGTGCCGGCGTCCTTGAGCAGCCCGGCCAGCCGCCCGGCGGTGTCGGGGCCGATATCGAGGATCATCTCGTCGTCGCCCACCTGGTCCACCGGCTTGACCACGGCCTTGGCCGATTCGGAAAACTCCGTGGCGACGACCACGTCGGTGGGCAGCGGGATCTCTACCCGGCTCATCAGTTCCTTGGCCTGGCCGACCAGGTCGGCTTCATGCAGCGAGTTGCCGACATTGTAGCCGGCCGCCGCAATGAAGGTATTGGCGATACCGCCACCGACGATCAGCTGGTCGCACTTCTCGGAGAGCGCGTTGAGCACGTCGAGCTTGGTGGAGACCTTGGAACCGCCGACGATGGCTACCATGGGGCGTTTCGGGGTGGCCAGGGCCTTTTCCAGGGCGTTGAGCTCGGTCGCCAGCAGCGGGCCGGCGCAGGCCTGCGGGGCGAAGCGGGCCACGCCATGGGTGGAGGCCTGGGCGCGGTGGGCGGTACCGAAGGCGTCCATTACGAAGATATCGCACAGCTCGGCATACTGCCGAGAGAGGGTCTCCTCGTCGCCCTTTTCGCCGACATTGAAACGTACGTTTTCGAGCAGCACGACCTCGCCGTCGGCCAGGTCCAGGGAGGCGTCCAGGTACTCCTTGATCAGGGTGACCGGGCGGCCGAGCAGCTGGCCCAGGTGCTCGGCCACCGGGGCCAGGGAGAACTCCTCGGCCGGCTCGCCTTCGGTGGGACGACCCAGGTGGCTCATCAGCATCACCTTGGCACCGGCGTCACGGGCGGCCTTGATGGTCGGCAGGCAGGCCCGCAGACGGGCATCGCTGCTCACCTTGCCGTGCTTGACGGGTACGTTCAGGTCCTCCCGGATCAGCACGCGCTGTCCGGAGAGGTCGAGGTCGGTCATCTTTAGCACGTTCATCGGGGTGTCTTCCTCATCTGAGAAACCGAAGCAGGGTCATCGGAGCAGGGGCATCGAAACGGAGCATTGGCATAGGTTCATGGGCTGTCCGGGGGCATGGCCGCGAGCCGCTCGCTCACGTCGAGCATGCGGTTGGCAAAGCCCCATTCGTTGTCGAACCAGCACAGCAGCTTGATCAGGCGGCCGCCCGCCACCCGGGTCTGAGTGGCGTCCACGATACCCGAGCGGGGGTCGTGGTTGAAGTCGCTGGAGGCCATGGGCTCCTCGGTGTAGCCCAGCAGGCCGGCCAGGCGACCCTGGCAGGCGTGTCGCAGCAAGGCGTTGACCTGGGCGGCAGAGGTCTCGCGGCGGACGCAGATCGACAGGTCCATGGCCGAGACGTTGATGGTGGGCACGCGCATGTGCAGGCACTCGAAGCGGCCGGCCAGGTGTGGCATCAGGCGGTTGATGCCGCGGGCCAGGCTGGTGTCCACCGGGACGATGGAGTGCATCGCCGAGCGGGTCAGGCGCAGGTCGGTCTGGTGATAGGCGTCGATCACCGGCTGGTCGTTCATCGCCGAGTGCACGGTGGTAGTCACGCCGTGCTCGATGCCCAGCGCTTCGTCGAGCACGGTGAGCACCGGGATGAGGCAGTTCGTGGTACAGGAGGCCGCCGAGACGATGCGATGGTGCGGTGCCAGGGTGTCGTCGTTGATGCCGCAGACGATGGTGGCGTCCACGTCGCTCTCCGCCGGCTGGGAGAAGAGCAGGCGACCGGCGCCGGCAACGAGGTGGCGCTCTGCCGTGGCGCGATCCTTGAAACTGCCCGAGCACTCCAGCACCAGGTCGATGCCGAGCGCTTCCCAGGGCAGCTGTGCCGGATCGGCTTCCGAGAGGATCCGTATCGGCCGGCCGTTGACCATGAGCCGGCCGTTTTCCGCCGTCACACTGCCGGGAAAGCGGCCGTGGGTGGTGTCGTAGCGGGTCAGGTAGGCGATGGTGTCCAGGTCGGACAGCTCGTTGATCGCCACGACCTCCAGCTCGGGAGCATGGCGCTCTTCCAGGGCGCGCAGCACGCACTGGCCGATACGACCGTAACCGTTGATGGCGATACGATGGGCCATGGGGCTGCCTGGTACTCCTGCGGATGGAACACAAGCCGGCAATTCTAGCGCATTTGCGGGCCGAGCGTCTGCTCCTAGAGCCCCACCAGTCGCCAGGCGAGGGGCAGGAACAGCGCGCTGAAGATGCCGGTCAGGCTCATGCCCAGCGAGGCGAAGGCGCCGGCGGTGGGGCCGTATTCGAAGGCGCGTACCGTACCGATCACATGGCCGTTGACGCCCAGAACGAAGCCCAGCACCCGTTCATCGCGGATACCCAGCCAGCGGGAGAGCAGCCCGACGAAGGCGGTGGTCATCACGCCGGTGATCAACAGGCCGCCCATCATCAAGGGAATGACGCCGCCGAGCTGTTCGGTGATGCCCATGGCGATCGGTGCGGTCACCGACTTTGGCGCCAGTGAAGCAAGCACCTCGGGCGTGGCACCGAGCAGCCAGGCGAGCCCCACTGAGTAGAGCGCGGCCAGCATGGCCGCCGGGGGCAGGGTGTAGAGGACAGGAAACCAGAGCTCGCGAATGCGAGGCAGCTGTTGGTAGAGCGGCACGGCCAGTGCCACGGTGGCGGGGCCGAGCAGCAGCATCAGCCAGCCGGCGCCGGCGCGATAGTCGTCGTAGTCGATACCGGTCAGCGCCAGGGTTGCGGCCAGCAGCATGGCGGCGATCAGTACCGCGGGGCACCAGCTCGGCTTGCCCAGGCGGACGAAGAGGCGAGCACCGGCGAGATAGGCGACCAGGGTCAGGAAGATGGCCAGCATGGGTGTCTCGAGCAATACCGCCCTTAGCGCTTCCAGTCCCTCACTCATCGGTATCGGCCTTCGGCATGAAGCGCAGCATCAGCCAGAGCGTGGTGGCTACGCTGAGCAGGGTGCCGAGCACCAGCGCCATGCCGACGATGAGCCACTGGCCGGCAAATGCCTCGACGATGAAGAACACCCCGACCACACCGGGCATGATCAGCATGGCCAGTATCGCGATCAACGGTTGGCTGGCGGACTGTATTTCCTGGCTGACGCGGCCTTTCGCCATCAGCCACAGGGTCAGGGCGAGCATGCCCACCACGCCGGGGGAGACCGGCAGGTGAAACAGCCATACCAGCGTTTCTCCCAGGAGGAGAAACCCCACCAGCCAGAGAAATCCGTAAAGCGATGACATGGCGATCCTCGGCATGAAAGCGTGGCATTGAAGATGTGCGATAAACGATGGCGCGAGGGCTTGAAAACCGCGCAAGCGCTCCTATTTGCCTGTATAGGGAGGCTCGGGGTCAACCCGGCGGCCTCCTGATCCTAACCCGACTACGTAGGAGGTGTTCGCCATGTTCGGAGATCTCAGGCGTTTCGATAGTGGGCCGCTGCGGGGAGCGGACCGGTTCCAGGAGCTGCTGGACGAGCTGTTTCCCGATCCAGGTGTCGCCAACATCCGTTCGGTACCCAGCGGCAGTTTCCCCATGATCAACATCGGACGTACCGACGATGCGGTGCGAGTCTATGTCTTTGCCGCCGGGCTGTCAGCCGATGACCTGGAAGTGAGTATCCAGGACAACGTCCTGACGCTGCAGGGAAGGCGTGCCGATGACGACAAGGGTGACCAGGACAGTGGTCGGCGCCCCTACTTCCGCCGGGAGCGCAGTCGAGGTGAGTTTGCCCGCTCCATCGCGTTGCCGGAAGGGCTTGATGCGGATCGCGCCGAGGCACACTCGCAGAACGGTGTCTTCGTGATCCACCTGCCCAAGCGCGAAGAGCTCAAGCCGCGTCGTATCGAGATTCAATCCGCATGATGCCTGACGACAGAGGAGGTGAACCGCCATGAACGATATCACCCGCCGCGACACGCCCCGTGAGGCTGCCGAGACCCGGTCCCCGGAGCGGGACATCGGCAGGGCGCTGCAGCCACCGGTGGACATCCATGAGGAGGGCAATGCCCTGCACCTGGTCGCCGATATGCCCGGTGTCACGTCCGACTCGCTGAGCATCGAGGTGGACAACAATGTACTGACCATCGAGGGCGAGATTCGTCTCGACATGCCGGAGGGAATGTCGGCGATCTATGCCGAGGTGCAGGCCCAGCGCTTTACGCGCCGCTTCACCTTGAGCCACGAGATCGATACCGATGCGATCGAGGCCCGGCTCGACAATGGGCTCCTGCATCTGGTGCTGCCGAAGAAGCAGTCTCACCACCGGCGTCGTATCGAAATCAAGGCAGCCTGAGCGGCCGCCGCTCTTCTGGGCGTTCTCCTCCGGGAGAGCGCCTGCATTTGCAAGCAAGGGCCGCGCTGGGTAGGTTTTCCGCTACGCTGGGGAAAATGAACGCAAACCAAGGAGAGGAGCACCATGACAGATATTCCCCAACTGCTGGGTGACGACGCCGAGTACCTGCTGGACCACCGTTGTCGCGGGTTCGCCCGTGAGCAACTGCACCTGCCCGGCCCCGACTTCATCGACCGCGTCGTGAGCGACAGCGACCGCAGTCCCGCCGTGCTGCGCAACCTCCAGGCTTTTTTCAATCATGGTCGCCTGGCGGGAACCGGCTACCTGAGCCTGCTGCCGGTGGACCAGGGCATCGAGCACTCCGCCGGCGCTTCCTTCGCCCCCAACCCGCGCTACTTCGATCCGGCCAACATCGTCGAGTTGGCCATCGAGGGTGGCTGCAACGGGGTGGCCTCGACGCTGGGTGTGCTGTCGTCGGTGGCGCGGCGCTATGCCCACCGCATTCCCATGATCCTCAAGCTCAACCACAACGAGACCCTGACCTATCCGGCGATCTATGACCAGACGCTGTTCGCCGAGGTGGAGCAGGCCCACGACATGGGCTGTGCCGCAGTAGGGGCGACCATCTACTTCGGTTCGCCGGAAAGCCGCCGCCAGATCATGGAGATCAGCGAAGCCTTCGAGCGGGCCCACCAGCTGGGCATGGCGACGGTGCTCTGGGCCTACCTGCGCAACCCGGATTTCAAGCAGGATGGCAAGGACTACCATGTGGCCGCCGACCTCACCGGTCAGGCCAACCATCTCGCCTCGACGATCAAGGCGGATATCGTCAAGCAGAAGCTGCCGGAAACCAACGGAGGTTACCGCGATATCGGCTTTGGCCATACCCATGCCAAGGTGTACGAAGAGCTGACTTCCGATCACCCCATCGACCTGGCTCGTTACCAGGTGGCCTGCTGTTACATGGGGCGCGCCGGGCTGATCAACTCCGGGGGCGGATCCAAGGGAAATACGGATCTGGGCGAGGCGGTGCGTACCGCCGTTATCAACAAGCGTGCCGGCGGGATGGGACTGATCTCCGGCCGCAAGGCCTTCCAGAAGCCGGTCACCGAAGGCGTGGAACTGCTCCACGCGATCCAGGACGTCTATTTGGACAAGGGCGTGACTGTCGCCTGAGCCTGCAGCCAGGCCAAAGGAAAAAGGGCGCGACCGTCAGGTCGCGCCCTTTCTATTACCGCTCAGCGCCGGCTGGTAATCAGCCCAGCAGCTCCTTGGCCTGCTTGACCACGTTATCGACGGTGAAGCCGAAGTGCTTGAACAGGTCGCCAGCGGGGGCGGATTCACCGTAGGTGTGCATGCCGATCACGCGGCCGTCGAGGCCCACGTACTTGTACCAGTAGTCGGCGTGGCCGGCCTCGATGGCGATGCGCCGGGTCACCGCCTTGGGCAGTACGCTGTCGCGATACTCGGCGTCCTGGCCGTCGAAGCGATAGGTCGAGGGCATCGAGACCACGCGAACCGCACGGCCCTGGCCTTCCAGCTCGGCAGCGGCGTCCATGGCCAGCCCCACCTCGGACCCTGTGGCGATCAGGATCAGCTCCGGTGTGCCGTCGCAGTCTTTCAACACATAGGCGCCGCGCTGGATGCTGGCCAGTTGGGGCTTGGTGCGCTGCTGATGCGGCAGGTTCTGGCGCGACAGCACCAGGGCGGTGGGGCCGGAGTTGCGCTTGATCGCGGCATCCCAGGCGGCCGCTGTCTCCACGGCGTCGCAGGGGCGCCAGGTGCACAGGTTCGGCGTGGTGCGCAGGTTGGTCAACTGCTCGATGGGCTGGTGGGTGGGGCCGTCCTCGCCCAGGCCGATGGAGTCGTGGGTGAAGACGTAGATGGCACGCTTGCCCATCAGCGCCGCCATGCGCACCGAGTTGCGCATGTACTCCATGAAGATCAGGAAGGTGGCGCCGTAGGGAATGAACCCGCCGTGCAGCACGATCCCGTTCATGATCGCGCCCATGCCGAACTCGCGCACGCCGTAGTGTAGGTAGTTGCCGCTGGGATTCTCCTTGGAGATCGCCTTGGCACCGTTCCAGAAGGTGAGGTTGGAGGGCGCCAGGTCGGCGCTGCCGCCAAGCAGCTCCGGCAGCTGCGGGCCCAGCTCGTTGAGGCAGGCCAGCGACGCCTTGCGCGAGGCGATGCTCTCGCCGTTCTCCTGTGCCTTCTCGATCAGCGCCTCGCTGGTAATCTCCGTCGGCAGCTTGCACTGGATGCGCCGCAGGAACTCCTTGGCCAGCGCCGGATGGGCCTCGCGATAGCGGTCGAACCTGGTCTGCCACGCCTCCTGGGTGCTGTTGCCCGCCTCGCGGGCGTCCCAGCCCTGGTAGACCGGCTCGGGCACGTGGAAGGGGGCATGGGGCCAATCGAGCTGCTCGCGGGCCGCGGCGACTTCGTCGTCCCCCAGCGGGGCGCCGTGACACTCCTCCTTGCCCTGCTTGTTGGGGGCGCCGAAGCCGATGACGGTCTTGCAGATGATCAGGCTGGGGCGGTCATCATGGCTGCGGGCCAGCTCGATGGCCGCCTTGACCTCGTCCGGCTTGTGGCCGTCGACGTTGGGCACCACGTGCCAGCCGTAGGCCTCGAAGCGCTTGGCGGTATCGTCGGTGAACCAGCCTTCCACTTCGCCGTCGATGGAGATGCCGTTGTCGTCGTAGAAGGTGATCAGCTTGCCCAGCCCCAGGGTGCCGGCCAGCGAGCCGACCTCATGGGAGATGCCCTCCATCAGGCAGCCGTCGCCCACGAAGCAGTAGGTGTGGTGGTCGACGACGGTGTGGCCCGGGCGGTTGAACTGGGCGGCCAGGGTCTTCTCGGCGATGGCCATGCCAACGGCATTGGCCAGGCCCTGGCCCAGCGGGCCGGTGGTGGTCTCGATGCCGGGGGCGTAGCCGAATTCCGGGTGCCCTGCGGTCTTGGCATGCAGCTGGCGGAAATTCTGCAGCTCCTCGAGGCTGAGGTCGTAGCCGGTCAGGTGCAGCAGCGAATAGAGCAGCATCGAGCCGTGGCCGTTGGAGAGCACGAAGCGATCGCGGTCGGGCCATTTCGGGTCATTGGGGTTGTGCTTGAGGTAGTCGTTCCAGAGCACTTCGGCGATGTCGGCCATGCCCATGGGGGCACCGGGATGGCCGGACTTGGCCTTCTGAACGGCATCCATGGACAGGGCGCGAATGGCATTGGCCAGTTCGAAACGGGACGGCATTGGGTTGGCTCCTCACCTGCGGCAGAATGGGCTGTCCACGGCGGCACCTAAATGCCTGCCGGGTTTTCATTCTGGCTGGGGCGCCGCAGGATGGCGGCGGCGCGGTCGAATTTCGGCCGCCTATTGTCGCCGACTTGCCGCCGGTCATCAAATGGCGGGTGTCTCAAAAGGTACCAGCGTGTAAACTCTTTGCCCCGAAAACCCCGGATTTTCTCTCCTGCCGCATCGATTCCACCTGTATCGGCAGGGGCTGTTATCCTGACGAGAATTGCGCTGCCGCGTTTTGCCGTTACTCAGATGGTCGAGGATGCCCATGAGCGAATACTCCCTGTTCACTTCCGAGTCCGTGTCCGAAGGACATCCGGACAAGATCGCCGACCAGATTTCGGATGCGGTGCTGGACGCCATCATTGCCCGGGACAAGCACGCCCGTGTGGCCTGCGAGACGCTGGTCAAGACCGGCGTGGCGATCGTCGCCGGCGAGATCACCACCTCGGCTTGGGTCGATCTCGAGGCGCTGGTGCGCGAGGTCATCACTGGTATCGGCTACACCTCCTCCGAGGTGGGCTTCGATGGCGAGACCTGCGGCGTGCTCAACCTGATCGGCAAGCAGAGCGTGGATATCGCCCAGGGCGTCGATCGTGTTAAGCCCGAGGACCAGGGCGCCGGTGACCAGGGACTGATGTTCGGCTACGCCACCAACGAGACCGACTCCTTCATGCCGGCGCCGATCCATTACGCCCACCGGCTGGTGGAGCGTCAGGCCGAGCTGCGCAAGCATGGTTTGCTGCCCTGGCTGCGCCCGGATGCCAAGAGCCAGATCACCTTCCGCTATGACGAGGCCGGCATGCCCTGCGGCGTCGAGGCGGTGGTGCTGTCGACCCAGCATGACCCGGAGATCGACCCTGAAGAGCTGCGCAAGATGGTCAAGCACGAGATCATCGAGCAGGTGATTCCGTCGAAGTGGCTGACCGATTCCACCCAGTACCACATCAACCCCACCGGCAAGTTCGTGATCGGTGGGCCGGTGGGCGACTGCGGGCTGACCGGACGCAAGATCATCGTCGACACCTACGGTGGCATGGCACGCCACGGCGGCGGCGCCTTTTCCGGCAAGGACCCCTCCAAGGTCGATCGCAGTGCCGCCTATGCGGGCCGCTACGTGGCCAAGAACATCGTCGCCGCCGGCCTGGCCGACAAGTGCGAGATCCAGGTGTCCTACGCCATCGGCGTGGCCCAGCCGACCTCGGTGGCAATCAATACCTTCGGTACCGGCAAGGTGGATGAGGCGCGCATCATCGAGCTGGTGCGCGAGCACTTCGACCTGCGTCCCTTCGCCATCACCCGCATGCTCGATCTGCTTCACCCCATGTATCAGCTCACCGCGGCCTACGGTCACTTCGGCCGCGAGCCCTTCGAGACCTCCTACAGTTGGAAGGATGACAAGGGGCAGGAGCAGACCGAGACCTTCACGGCCTTTCCCTGGGAGCGGATCGATCGCGCCCGGGCGCTGCGGCAGGCCGCGGGCCTGTAGCCGTTGCCCGCATGCATCCCGCCCTGATACGAGACGCCCGGCCCTGAGCCGGGCGTTTTCGTCTGCCGCCCCATGATGCCCTTGGCTAGCGTGAAAGGGATGACTTGGCATTGGCGCCCCCGCTGGGCCTATAGTGAGGGTCACCGATTTCATTCGACGAGGTGACGCATGAACCAGGCTGCTGTTTCTGCCCTGAACGCTCAGGACTACAAGGTTGCCGATATCACGCTGGCCGACTGGGGGCGCCGCGAGATTCGCATTGCCGAGACCGAGATGCCGGCGCTGATGGCCATCCGCAGGAAATACCACGCAGAGCAGCCGCTGGCGGGTGCCCGCATCGCCGGGTGCATACACATGACCATCCAGACCGCGGTGCTGATCGAGACCCTGATAGACCTGGGCGCCTCGGTGCGCTGGTCCTCGTGCAACATCTTCTCCACCCAGGATCATGCCGCGGCCGCCATTGCCGCGGCCGGCATCCCGGTGTTTGCCTGGAAGGGCGAAACGGAAGAGGAGTTCTGGTGGTGCATCGAGCAGACCGTGGAGGGGCCCGACGACTGGCGGCCCAACATGGTGCTGGACGACGGCGGTGACCTCACGGCGCTGCTGCATGAGAAGCGCCCAGAGCTGCTCGATGCCGTCCACGGCATCTCCGAGGAGACCACCACCGGCGTGCACCGGCTCCAGGAGATGCTGCGCGACGGCTTGCTCAAGGTGCCGGCGATCAACGTCAATGATGCCGTGACCAAGTCGAAGAACGATAACAAGTACGGTTGCCGCCATTCGCTCAACGATGCGATCAAGCGAGCCCTGGATCACCTGCTGGCCGGCAAGCAGGCGCTGGTGGTGGGCTACGGCGACGTGGGCAAGGGCTCGGCGGCGTCGCTGCGCCAGGAGGGGATGATCGTCAAGGTTGCAGAGATCGATCCGATCTGTGCTATGCAGGCGTGCATGGACGGCTTTGAAGTGGTCTCGCCCTACGAAGACGGCGTCAATCGGGGGCCGGAGAGCGTCGACCGGGCCCTGCTGGGCCGCATCGACCTGGTTGTGACCTGCACCGGCAATATCCGCGCCTGCGATGCCGCCATGCTCGGCGCCCTCAAGGCCGGTGCCGTGGTGTGCAATATCGGCCACTTCGACAACGAGATCGAAACCGGCTATATGCGTCGCCACTGGCACTGGGAGGAGATCAAGCCTCAGGTGCACAAGGTCTACCGCGACAGCAAGCCGGGCAGCTTCGACCCGGCCAGCGGCGACTACCTGCTGCTGCTCTCCGAAGGCCGACTGGTAAATCTCGGCAACGCCACCGGCCACCCCTCGCGGATCATGGACGGCTCCTTCGCCAATCAGGTCCTGGCACAGATTCACCTGTACGGGCGGCGCTTCGCCGACCTGCCCGAGGCGGAGCGGCAAAGTGGCCTGGCCGTCACCGTGCTGCCCCGCCACCTCGACGAGGAGGTGGCCCGCTACATGGTCGAGGGCTTCGGCGGGGTGCTGACGCGCCAGACCGAGGACCAGGCCGACTACACCGGGGTACCGGTGGAGGGGCCTTTCAAGCCCGATACTTATCGCTACTAGTGCGAGCCGAATGAGCTGAACTTTACGAGAAACGCCGCCCTCAGGCGGCGTCTTCCTTCCATTGCGCGACTCGAGCTCAGCCCAGCCCGGTGAGGCGCATGAGGCCCTCCAGATAGTAGGGGATCAGCAGAGGGGCCGCCAGGGTGGTCAGGAGTACGGCGATGGCACCCTTTTCCGGCCGGATGCCCAGCTCCATGGCGACCACCACCACATTGGCTGCCATGGGCACTATCCCCACCAGCAGCAGGGCCATGGCCAGCTCGATCGGCAGTGAAAAGAACGCCTGTAAACCAAGCACGGCCAGCAGTGCGACCAGTGGCCAGAGGCCGAAGCGCACGGCGACGCAGGCGGCGATGAAACGGCCGTCGAACTCCCGTATCGAGACGCGGCTCAGGGTCATGCCGATGATCATCATGCCCAGTAGCGTGTAAGTGGCTGGAAACACCGCCAGTCCCTCCATGAGCGGGGCTGGAACCGTCAGCCCCAGGCCGCTGGCCAGCAGGGCGGCGAGAAAGGCGTAGACCAAGGGCAGCCGGATGATCTTGACCAGGCTCTGGCGTACCGAGAACTGCCCCCGGGCACTGAGATAAAAGCCCACGGTGAACTCGTAGAGAGTGACCCCCAGAACACAGAACAGGTAGAGGGTCACCCCTTCGGGGGGCAGCAGGATCATGGCAATCGGCAGGCCGAAATAGCCGGTATTGCCGGTGCCGGCCGAAAAGGCGAGCAGGGCGCTCTCCTGCGGGGGGAGGAAGCGCTTGCCGGCCAGGTTGACGAGGATGGCCATGACACTGGCCAGCGTGAACAGGGCGAGGGTCAGCAGCAGGTAGTCCGGCGTCGGGCCGCCGAGGGTGAGGCCCCGAAAGAAGGTAAGCGGGGCGATGAGGTAGATCAGCAGCGTGGCGATCGGCCGTGGGTCCACGGCCAGGTGCCGAGCCGCCAGCCAGCCCAGCCCGACGAAGGCCAGCAGCGTCCAGAGGGGGCCCATCAGGGCGCCGGGGTCGATCATCGTCTTTGCCAATCCCTTGTCGAAAGCTGCCATGATGCCTGCCATCTGCACTGCTGTCAGCGAGGAGTCTCTTCCACAGCGCTCAACATGACCGGAACTAATGCACAGGCGCGGAAACTTTCATTGGTCAGCCACGGGGCCGGTCGGCAAAATGGTCGCCAACGCACTCGAAGCAGAGTGATCGATAATTCACGGCGCAGCTCATGGCGGCTCGCCGGGTGACGACGAGAGGTTGACCGATGAGTACCCAGGCACACCCGCTAGGTGTCAGTTTCGAATTCTTTCCGCCCAATACGGATCTCGGGCGCGAGAAGCTGATGGGTGTGCGCGATGCCCTTGCCGAACGCAACCCGCGCTTCTTCTCGGTGACCTACGGCGCCGGCGGCTCCACCCAGGCACGCACGCTCAGCACGGTGCAGACCGTGCGCGAGTCGGGTATCACCACCGCGCCTCATCTCTCCTGCATCGGTAGCGAGAAGGCCCAGTTGCGCGACCTGCTCCACCAGTACCGCGAACAGGGTATCGACAGCCTGGTGGCCCTGAGAGGCGACCTGCCTTCCGGCATGGGCGGCATCGGTGAGCTGCGCTATGCCAACGAGCTCGTCGAGTTCATTCGCGAGGAGACCGGCGATCACTTCGAGATCGCGGTGGCCGCCTATCCGGAGTCCCATCCCCAGGCCCCCAGCTTCGAGAAGGACCTCGAGAACTTCGTGCGCAAGATGAATGCGGGCGCCAACCTTGCTGTCACCCAGTATTTTTTCACCGCCGAGGCCTATTTCCACTTCGTGGAGCGGGCACGTGCCCTGGGTGTCGAGGCGCCCATCGTCCCCGGGATCATGCCGATCACCAACTACACCAAGCTGGCGCGCTTCTCCGACGCCTGTGGTGCCGAAATTCCTCGCTGGATCCGCAAGCAACTCGAGGCCTATGGGGATGACAGCGAATCCATCGCGGCCTTCGGCGAGGAAGTGGTGTCACGGTTGTGCCAGCGCCTGCTGGATGGTGGGGCGCCAGGACTTCACTTCTATACGCTCAATCAGGCGACCCCCAGCCTGCGCGTTCTCGACAACCTGAGCTGAGCCGAGGGCAGCCGCGCTGATGCTCGTCATGACGACGAGACGCTGGCCTGCGGCGCGGTAGTGTGACGGCCTGCAGTATCGTCAAGAAGGCAGATAGAGGAACGCAGATGGCCCCGCCTTGGCGGGGCCATCTGCGTTGGTGCTGCCGATGCCGGCGGTTAGTCGGCATTGTCGGTTGGCATGGTCTCGTCGTCGGTGAGGTCTGTCGTATCCTCCTCTTCCTCCGCTTGCTCTTCCTCCGCTTGCTTTTCCTCCGGGCGCATTTCGGGGGGCAGCATGGCACTCGGCACATCGAGGCCCTGTTCCTCGTAATAGCGTACCGCTCCCGGGTGGAACCAGAGCACATCGTTCTTGTCCAGGTGTTCCGCACGGGCCTCGGCCATGGCGGGATGGATCGCCTCCATGGCTTCGGGGTCATCCAGCACCAGTTTCATCAGCTCATAGACAAGGCTTTCGGGAAGATCCTTGTGGCCGATGGCGAAGTTCCAGAAGGCCACCGACGCGTGGGGGACATCCATGGCCGCGTAGGTATCGGCGGGGATCTCGAACGGGGCGACCGGGAAGGTTTCCATCAACGTGGCCTGTTCGGTCTCGGTCAGCCCAAACATCCGCACGTCATGGTTTCGCTCGAGACGCTGGAAAGCGCTGATCGGCAGGCCGGCGCAGAAGGCAAAGGCATCGCTGAGGCGGGAGGGCAGGTAGTCCGCCAGGTGATTGGCCCCGGCGTACTGGAGGTGGGCATCCTCGACGCCCAGGGTGTCCAGAAACTGCGGCCAGTAGGCGGCACAGGTGCCGCCCATGGGGCCCACGCCGACCCGCCTGCCGCTCAGGTCCTCGATGCGCTCGATGCCTGAATCCGCCAGTGTCACCACGTGGAAGGGCGTCTGGTACATCGGGAACAGTGCGCGGACGTTGCGCATTTCCTCCCCCGGGGCGGCCACGCCTTCTCCATCCCACAGCTCCCGCGCCGGGCCCAGGGTAACCAGGCCCAGCTCCGCTTCAGCCGTATGGACCAGTGTCATGTTGTGGTAGGGCCCGCCGGTAGCCTGCGACAAGGCAAGAACATCCAGCTTGTCGCTGATGTGGGTCACCAGGCCGTCGCCAACGACCTGATAGGTGCCGCCGAGGGAGGCGGTACCCAGCAGGACCTCTTCCGGCCAGTCCGACCGGTCATCAGCGAGGGCGGCGGCACTTCCGACCAGCAGGGCGCTGGCGGCGACAAGTGGACATAGGGTGGAGAACCGTCCCGTACTCATGGCACACCTCCTGTCACTGCGGTGGCGGTAAAGCCAAGGTGGTGAAGGCCACCTTGACTCACGCCCGACCTCGGCTCAGGCCGAGGTCTTGGGATTGGCCTTCAGCGCCGCCGCCTGCCAGACGAACACCAGCCCACCGATACCCAGCCCGACCAGATCGGTCATCCAGCCACCCGCGATCATCGACAGCGCCGCACCGAGGAGCAGGACGCGCTGGACGAGGTTGGCGATGCCGTTGAGGAACCACCCCTGAACGGCGGCGGCCAGCAGATAGATGCCCACCCCGGCGGTGATGGCAACGCGCAGGATCTGCGTCCAGGTACCGTCCATCAGCAGTGCCGGGCTGTAGAAGAACATGAAGGGCACGATGAAGGCGGCCAGGCCGAACTTGAAGGAGGTCATGGCCGTCTTCAGCGGGTCGGTCCCGGCGATCGCCGCGGCGGCATAGCCGGCCAGGGCCACCGGCGGTGTTATCGCCGAGAGCACCGCGTAGTAGAACACGAAGAAGTGTGCGACCAGCGGTGGAATGCCGATCTGCTGCAGGCCGGGGGCGACCACCGAGGCGGCAACCGCGTAGGCCGCGGTGGTGGGCATGCCCATGCCCAGCAGGATCGAGATACACATGGCGAAGAAGAGTGCGAGCAGATGACTGGCGTCGGCGATGCCCAGCAACATGGAGGCGAAGCGGGCACCGACCCCGGTCAGCGAGATGACACCGACGATGATCCCGGCACAGGCACAGACGGCGATCAGCGGAATGGCCATGCGTGCACCCAGCGACAGGGCGTTAAGCAGCGCCTTGGGCCCCATCCAGTGTGGGGTGAACCAGGAGACGACGGCGGCGCTGACCATGGCCAGGGTGCCGGCACGGATCACCGAGTAGCCCATGAACAGGGTGCCGATCAGGATGATGATGGGCAGGAAGAGGTAGACCTGCTTGACCAGCTTGCGGAACTGCGGGATCTCGTCCTTGCTCATGCCCTCCATGCCGTCGCGGCGTGCTTCCAGGTCGACCATCAGGTAGATGGAGAGGAAGTAGAGCGCGGCGGGAATCAGCGCGGCAACGGCGATCTCGGTGTAGGGAATACCGGTGATCTCGGCCATGATGAAGGCGCCGGCGCCCATGATCGGCGGCACGATCTGGCCACCGGTGGAGGCGGCGGCCTCGATGCCGCCGGCACTGCGGGGATGGTAGCCCACCTTCTTCATCAGCGGGATGGTCAGCGAACCGGTGGCCACCACGTTGCCGGCGGAGGTGCCGTTGATCATGCCCATCAGGCCGGAGGCGAAGACGGCGACCTTGGCCGGGCCGCCCCTGGCGCGACCGGCGGCGGCGAAGGCAAAGTTGATGAAGTAGTCACCCACCTTGGAGGCCTGCAGGAAGGCGGCAAAGGTGATGAAGAGAATAATGTACGTCGACGATACGGCGGTGGTCGGGCCGAGGATGCCGTTGTCGGTGTAGAGATAGGTGAAGAAGCGCGAAGCCGAGTAACCGCGATGTTCGAGAAGGCCCGGCAGGTAGGGCCCGGCGAAGGCATAGGCCAGGAAGACACCGGTGATGATGATCAATGCGAGGCCGGCCACGCGACGGGTCAGTTCCATGATCAGTGCCACACCCACGGCCGCGATCATGAATTCTGTCTGCCCGGCAAAGGGGGTGCCGGCGGCCATGCGCCAGCGATTGAGCACGAGAACCAGGTAAGCCGCAACGAGGATCGACGCGACGATCAGGATGGCATCGGCCCAGTGGATAGAGCGGCTGGAGCTACGCCATATCCAGCTGCTGACCAGGGCAATGGTGGTGGCGAATACCAGCGACCAGCTCAGGTGAACGACGAGCCAGTTGGCGGGCGGCGTGCCGGTTTCGCGCATGTACCAGGCATAGAGAATCGTGAAGGTGGCATAGGCGATGGCGGCGGCCGCGGGAATCAGGGCAAACCACTCGAGGCGGTTGATGCGCACCGGCTCGGGGCTGCGATCCAGGGTCATGGCCGCGGTGATGGCAAAGCCGACGGCGAGGCCACCGGCCACGTGGATGATGCGAAATGTCCAGGTCTCGATGGGAGAGACATTGAGCGCATAGAGGTGCATGGCCGTGAACAGCACACAGGCGGCAAAGACTGTCTGGCCGACCAGGCCGGAGAGTGCGCGCTCGTTATGTGCGATGGGGATATCAGCGACCCCATCTGTGCCGATCTTGGGTGCGGCTTCATTGGGTTGGGTTTCGTGAGTCATGCCGGAGTGCCTAGAAGGTTACGGATGCCTGCCTAGGGGCGAGGCGTTGACGCCGGCACGTAGGCCGGCGTCGTTGGCGCGCTGAGTGAACTCAGCCGCGCAGATCTTCCGGGATGTCGTAGCCGTTCTCTTCGAACCAGCGCACAGCACCCGGATGCCAGGGCAGGAAGGTGTTGTGCTCGAAGTTCTCGGGCACGGTCTCGCGCGCGGCGCCGTGGATCTGCTGCATGCGCTCCTGGTTCTCCATCACGGTCTTGGTCACTTCATAGACCAGTGACTCCGGCATGTCCTGATGAGTGATGGCGAAGTTCCAGATCGAGACGGCCGGCAGGTCTTCTTCCAGGCTGTTGTAGACGGATGCTGGAATCGCCGCAGGCGACAGCTCGGGATAGTCGCCCAGGAACTGTCCCATCTCGTCTTCGGAGAAGGAGAAGATGTTGACGTTGGCCTGGGCTTCGAGCTGGCTGAAGGCGGAGATCGGCACGCCGGCGGCGAAGGCGAAGGCATCGATCAGGCCATCCTGAAGCTGGCCTGCCTGGTCGGAGGCGCCACCGTTGCGGGTGTCGACGTCGAGACCGAGCTTGTCGAACAGCTGTGGGTAGTACATGTCCGACGTGCCGCCGGCCGGACCTACGCCCACGGTCTTGCCGTCCAGGTCGGAGACGGAGGTGATATCGGAGCCTTGCAGGGTGATGATCTGCAGGGTGGTCTGGTACATCGGGAAGACGGCGCGCATGTCGGTGTGCTCCATGCCCGGCGCCAGCTCGCTCTCACCGATCCAGGCCTGGTAGGCCGGGCCCATGGTGACCATGCCGAAGTCGTGTTCGCCCATCTGGACCAGGGTGGCGTTCTGGACCGGGCCGCCGGTCACTTCCGCGCCGAAGGAAACGCCGAGGGCGTCGCCAACCATGTTGGCCCAGCCGGAACCGTAGATATAGTAGGTTCCGCCCTGGCTGGCAGTGCCCACGGTCAGGCTGCTGGGCCAATCCTCGCGGTCATCGGCCTGGACTCCCGTCGCTACAAGGGCAGCGCTCAGGCAGGTGGTTACGATCAGCTTGGATGCTGCATGTCGCATGGTGTCACTCCAATCGATTTGTCGTTATGAAAGCGTAGCGCTCTCAAGATGATCACGAAACGCTCCAGAAAATTCTGGCGTACAACACCCAGTATAGGCAATCGGCGTGCCTTGAAACGAAAAGTGCTAGCTGCTCAGGTGGTTGTGAAATCGTTTATCGACGAAGGTCGCAAGCCTCAGCCCCCGCTCTGGCTGGGATGCCGCACGCAAGGGGCTGGGTGAGTGCGGATTTCCGCACACTTCGGGTCACGAGGCCTGGGGCGAGGCGGCCAGGGCGGCAATCAGGCGGCTCGCCTGGTGCAGGTCATTCATGAGCGTAGAGGCGAGCCAGGGATCGAGTCGCTGCTGGCGGAGTCGCTCGGCGAGCTCACGCTGCCAGCGGTAGCGAACGGCCTGTACCGGGTTGCCGATATCGGAAGCCTCGGGCTCTTCGGCCAATCTGTTCAGGCCAAGGGCAAGGGCCAGGCGGAGGTCGTCATGGGCGTCCCGCAGGGGGCTGGTTCGCGCCGAATGGCGCAGCAGGCTGCGCTGCAACACTTCACCGAAACGCACGGCTTCCACCATGCGTAGCGTCTGGTCCCGAAGGTTATCCAGATGCGTCCGCTGTTCGTCGGTCAGGGGCGTATCGATCAGCGAATGGAAGGCGAGAATCTCGGCCAGAAGTGGCTTGATTCGTTCGTGATAGCGGACATTGACGGCGGGCCAGGCGGTGGGGTCGATGCTTGTGTCGACAGTCTCGCGCTGCGGTGGGTGACCGATGACATCGGCACTGGGTAGCAGGATGGCCGTGCAGAGGAGGTGATAGGCACGACGGTTGAGACGCTGGCACTCCTGCTCCATGGCGGCGACGGCGGTATCGGCGTGCTCCAGCGCGGCCTTGTCCAGATAGCGGGCCTGGGCGGGGGGCAGGCGAGCAGGCTCCGGAAAGCGGCGCTCCAGTGCATTCGCCAGGCGAGGAATCAGAGGCAGCATGACCACGATACCCAGCAGGTTGAACAGTGTATGAAACAGCGCCAGCTTGAGTGGCCAGGCGGTGGCCGCCATGCCGCTGATTGCTGCAATGACATCGACCAGCCAGGCAAGGGGCATCAGGAGCAGCAGGGCAATGGCCGCGGTGACCAGGTTGAAGACCACATGGGCACCGGCCAGGCGACGCGCGGCCGCCCCGGCGGCCAGGGCGCCCAGTACCGCCGTCACCGTGGTGCCTACATTGGCACCAATGGCGATGGCCAGGGCCGGGAGGTAGGGGAGTTGTCCCGAGGCCAGGGCGGTCAAGGTCAGCAGTAGGGTGGCATGGCTTGATTGCATGACCACGGTGGCAATGATGCCGAACAGCACGAACAGGGGCCAGTGCCAAGGCCGGCTCCCGACCAGGTCGTCGAGCCTGAGGCCGTCCTGCCAGGTCTCGAAGCCCAGCTTCATGAAATCGATGCCCAGGAAGAGCAGCCCGATGCCCAGCACCAGGCCGGCAATACTGGCCAGGGCGCTGCTTGAGAGACGGTTGCCGAGCAGCCCTAGCGCCAGCAGGGGCATGGCGTAGTGAGCCAGGTCAAAGCGCAGGCCGGCGCTGGCGATGAGCCAGGCGCCGGTGGTGGTGCCCAGGTTGGCACCGAACAGCAGGGCAATCGCCCCGGTCAGGCTGACCAGTCCTGCGCCGACGAAGGACATGGCGAGTAGCGTGATCAGCGAGCTGGACTGCACCAGGGCGGTGGCTAGCGCGCCCACGCCGATGGCCCGTGCAGGGCTTCGGGTGGCGTTATGCAGCCAGCGGTCGAGCGTGCCGCCGGAGAGCCGCTTGACCCCTTCCTCAAGGTGGGACATGCCCCAAAGGAACAGGCCAAGCCCCGCCGCCAGGGTGGCAAGGTCGGGGCGTGCCAGCAGCAGCGCCGTTGCAGCAAACAGCCCGAGCAGTTCCAGGCGCCGCCGCATGGCCCGGGGCAGTGGTGCGTTAAGTGCGACTTCCTTGGCGGGCACGCTCAGCGCCCTTTGGGGTCGAGAATCCTGACGGTCTGAATCGTGTTGGAACGCTGCTCCTCACGCTCCCGGTTGACCCGGGTTTCCAGCTCCGAATGGGCATCGTCCTCGATGGGTGCCTGCTCGAAGAAGTCGCAGCTGACGCAGTCTCGGTAGCGAATGCCATTCTGCTCCCAGGCGCGGATGCGGTCCATCTCGGCGCAGCGCGGACAGATGGCGCCGGCGATAAAGCGTTTCTGAACAGCCATGGAAACTCCCGTATGGCTGCCATCGGAGCGGACATGCTCCGATGGCGGTCGATGATACCCATTGCATGGTATCGAATCAGGCGGCACGAATCCCGCTATGGCGCAACAGCGGCTCGACGCTGGGCTCGCGGCCCCGGAATGCCCGGAACAGCTCGGCGGCATCCCGGGCGCCTCCCTGCTCGAGTATCTCGTGGCGGAAGCGCTGGCCGGTCTCGACATCGAAGATACCCGCTTCCTCAAAGGCGCTCCAGGCATCGGCGGAGAGTACCTCGGCCCATTTGTAGCTGTAGTAGCCTGCGGCGTAACCGCCGGCGAAGACATGGCTGAAGCCGTTCTGGAAGCGGTTGAAATCGGCCCGGGGTACCACCGAGACGGCGGCACGTACTTCATCGAGCAACGCCTGCACGTCGGCGGCGGTTGGGACGGCAAGCTCATGGTGCAGGCGCAGGTCGAACAGCGAGAATTCGAGCTGGCGAACCAGGCCCATGGCCGACTGAAAGTTCCTGGCATCCTGCAGGCGCTCCAGCAATTCGGCCGGGAGCGGCTCGCCGGTGTCGACGTGGCCGGCAATCAGGTCCAGCCCCTCGCGTTCCCAGCAGAAATTCTCCATGAACTGGCTCGGAAGCTCCACGGCGTCCCATGCCACCCCATTGATGCCGGAGATATCGGCGACGGTCTGTTGCGTCAGCATATGATGCAGTCCGTGCCCGAACTCGTGGAACAGGGTGGTGACCTCGTCATGGGTCAGCAGTGCCGGCCTGTCGCCCACCGGGCGGGTGAAGTTGCAGGTCAGGTAGGCTACGGGCAGCTGCAGTGAGCCATCTTCACGGCTGCGCCGCACCCGGCACTCGTCCATCCAGGCCCCGCCACGCTTGCCTTCTCGTGCGTAAAGGTCGAGATAGAAGCCGGCGATGACCTGGCTGTGCTCGAGGATCTGGAAGTAGCGCACCTCCGGGTGATAGCGCGGGGCCGAGGCGTCCTCCCGGAAAGTGATGCCATAGAGGCGCTCGACGACCCGGAACAATCCATCAACCACGCGGGGGGCAGGGAAGTAGGGGCGTAGCTGCTCCTGGGAAATGGCGTGGCGAGCCTCGCGAAGCTTCTCACTGGCATAGCCCACGTCCCAGGGTGAAAGCTCGGCGATGCCCAGCTCGCTACGGGCGAACTCGGCCAGCTCATCGAACTCCTCCCGTGCCTGGGGCACGGCGCGCCTGGCCAGGTCGTCCAGGAAATCGATCACCTGCTGGGGTGACTCGGCCATCTTGGTGGCCAGGGAGTAGTCGGCATAGGTGGCAAAGCCAAGCAGCTCGGCCAGCTCGCGGCGCAGGCGCAGGGTCTCCTCGATAACCGGCGCGTTGTCGTACGCGCCGGCGTTGGGCCCCTGATCGGAGGCGCGGGTGACGAAGGCCGTGTAGACCTCCCGGCGCAGTGAGGCGTCGTCGGCGAAGGTCAGTACCGGATAGAAGCTGGGGAAATCGAGGGTGATGCGATAGCCCCGCACACCCTTGGCCTCGGCGTTGGCGGCAAGCGTCGCCAGGGCGCTCTCCGGGAGACCGGCCAGCTGGACTACATCGTCGATGTCCTTGTGCCATGCCTGGGTGGCATCCAGCAACTGGTTGGAGAAGGTATTGGAAAGCTCGGAGAGCCGTGACTTGATCTCGCCATAGCGGCGCTTCTTATCGGCGGGCAGGTCGACGCCGGCGAGGTGGAAGTCGCGCAACGTGTTGTCGATGCTGCGGCGTTGACCTTCATCCAGCGACTCCCAGCCGGGCCCCTCCTTCAGCGCCTGCCAGGCCTGGCACAGCCCCGTGTGCTGGCCCAGCCAGGTGCTGTAGTCGGAGAGCTGACCCAGGCAGGCCTGATACGCTTCACGAAGCTCGGGCGTGTTCATGGTGCCGTTGAGGTGAGATACCGGCGACCAGGCCCGGGAGAGGCGGTCGTTGAGGGCCTCGAGCGGTGCGGCGAGACTCTCCCAGGTCGGGGTTTCCTGATGCGCTCGCGCGACCAGGGTCTCGATGGCGGCACGATTCTCCGCGATCAGCTCTTCGATGGCGGGTACCACATGTGCCGGCGAAATATCGGCAAAGGGTGGCAGGTCGTGGGCGTCGAGCAGCGGATTGTGGGACATGCACACCTCGCGGGCAGGGCTGATGATCGATGGTTGTCAGGGTACGACGTAATGGGTTTTAGATGCGGCCGGACTGGCCGGGTTTCAATGCATTGCGGGATATCGATGGATTTGGTGCCATCGAGCCGGCCTGATAGGCTTGCGGCCTTCACGAAGCAGAGGCCGATGGCATGAACGCAACCCTGGAGCGCTGGAGTACACGGCGGGCCTTTATTCTGGCGGTGACCGGTGCAGCCGTAGGGCTCGGAAATATCTGGCGTTTTCCCTATATTACAGGCGAGAACGGCGGGGCCGCCTTCCTGCTGCTCTATGTGGCGTTCGTGCTGCTGCTGGGGTTGCCGGTGATGATGGCAGAGATCCTGATCGGCCGCGCCGGCCGCCGTTCGCCGATGCAGTCGCTGGGATATCTCGCTAACGCCGCCGGCGCCAGCGGCTACTGGCGCTGGCTGGGGCTTTTCGGCGCCTTGACGGTCTTCTGCATTCTCTCCTTCTACTCCGTGGTGTCCGGCTGGTCGATCGAGTTTCTGGTGGCGTCGGTCAACGGCAACTTCGTGGGGCGCAGCGCCGCCGAGATCGGGGGCGGGTTCGACGCCTTCCTTGCCGATCCACGTCGCATGACTTTCAATCATACGCTTTTTCTCTTCATGACAATGAGCGTGGTGGCCGCCGGCGTGGCCAAGGGGCTCGAGCGGCTCAACAATCTGCTGATGCCGCTGCTTTATTTGCTCCTTCTGCTGCTGGCCGGCTATGCGGCGACCACGGAGGGGTTCCGGCCGGCCATGGCTTGGCTGTTTCAGCCCGACTTCACGGCCATTACGCCGCTCGTCGTGATGCATGCCATGGGCCACGCCTTCTTTACCCTGGCGGTGGGTGCCTGTGCGCTGATGGCCTATGGTGCCTACATGCCCGAGCGCCAGAGCTTGCCGCGGGCCGCGGCGGCAGTGGCTGTTCTCGACGTGGGCGTGGCCCTGCTCGCGGGTATCGCCATCTTCTCGGTGGTGTTCGCCCAGGGCATGGACCCTGCCGAGGGACCGGGCCTGATGTTCGTGACGCTGCCGGTGGCTTTCGCCGAACTGCCCTGGGGCGCGCTGTGGTTGAGCACTTTCTTCCTGCTGCTGCTGCTGGCGACCTGGACGTCGTCGATCAACCTGGCCGAACCGATGGTCGCCACGCTGCAGGGCCTGGGGCTTGGGCGCGGCCAGTCCGCAGCGGTCATTGGCGTATCGGTGTGGCTGGTGGGGCTGCTGTCGGTACTCTCATTTTCGACGCTGGCCGAATGGCGTCCGCTGGCCGGCATGAATGTCTTCGATCTGGTGACGACCATTCCCACCGAGATATTTCTGCCGGTGGGTGGCCTGCTGATAGCCGTCTTCGCGGCTTGGGTCATGCCGAGAGCGGCCGCCCGTGGCGCCCTGGGTGTCGGCGAGCCGGGCTTTCGCCTCTGGCTGGGAGTGGTACGCTGGGTTTCGATTCCACTGACGGTCCTGGTGCTGGCTGCCGGGCTGCTATGACATGTGATGGCCAACGCATTGGCCAAGGAGGCGAAATGCAAGCAGGGAACCCCATTCGCAGCTGGAGGGGCGTGACACCGAGCCTGGGGCAGCGGGTCTACGTGGACCCGGCCAGCATGGTGCTGGGCGACGTGGTGCTGGGCGATGACAGCTCGGTCTGGCCCATGACGGTTATCCGCGGCGACATGCACCGCATTCGTATCGGGGCGCGCACCAGCGTGCAGGATGGCAGCGTGTTGCACATCACCCATGCCAGCGACTTCAATCCCGATGGCTTCCCGCTCACCATCGGCGATGACGTGACCATCGGCCACAAGGCTGTCCTGCACGGCTGCACGCTGGGTAACCGAATCCTGGTGGGCATGGGAGCCATCGTCATGGATGGCGCCGTGGTCGAGGACGAAGTGATCATTGCCGCGGGTGCGTTGGTGACGCCGGGCAAGCGCCTGGAGAGCGGGCATGTCTATGCGGGGAATCCGGCTCGGGCGATGCGGCCGATCAAGGAGAGCGAGCGCGCCTTCTTCCCCTATACCGCGGGCAACTACGTCAGGCTCAAGGACGAGTATCTGGCCGCGCAGGAGCAATAGCGCTCATTTCACGCTGGTGACTCGCTCGGGCTGATCCGGCGACAGGTCTGCGAGGGGGCGCTGTGAACCCCTCCCTGGGCGCTACTTTTGCCTTCCCTGGCAAAAGACCCCCTCTTCGACCTGTCCCCGGCGGCCCTCGCTGCTAACGACGACGAGTGCCCTGAAGAATTCCCTAACCCATTGTTTTCCGTTGTTGGGTTGGGCGATAATCTGTTTTTTTATCCAGCTAACAGGAATTGCCCCGCCATATGGCCGACTTTCGTACCCACTTGAGTGCCGCCGTGGGTGGCGGTGTCCTGCTTGCCGTCACCGGCTGGCAGGGCGGCCTCTGGACGCCGGGCGAAGCACTGCCGCTGGCGGCATTGACCGCCTTCGGCGGCATCCTGCCCGATATCGATGCCGATCAATCACACGCCGTGCGCCTGATCTTCAATACCATGGCCGTGCTGGCGGTGATGGTCGGCGTGCTGTTACTGCACGCTCGGCTGGAACCGGGGGCGCTGCTGATGGTTTGTGGCGGGCTCTATATCGGGGTACGTCTTGTATTGAGCCCGATCTTCAAGCGTTTCTCCGTGCACCGCGGGATCTGGCACTCGCTGCTGGCCGCCATGCTGTGCGGACTGGCGACCAGCGTGGCCAGCTACCATTTCCTGGCCCAGGAGGGGCGCCTTGCCTGGGCCCAGGGGCTGGCGCTGGGGCTGGGCTATCTCATCCACCTGGCGCTGGACGAGCTCTATAGCGTCGATCTTACCGGGGCGCGGCTCAAGCGCTCCTTCGGCACGGCGCTCAAGCCGTTCGACTACCGCGCCCCAGGCAATTCTCTACTCATGCTGCTGCTGGTGGCAGGTTTGCTGCTCTGGTTGCCGCCCTGGTCGGCGCTGGGCGAGCTGGTTGCTTACGGGTCGGCCTTCTGGCGGTAGTCCTCGGCTTTCAGGCCATACTTTTTCAGCTTGTCATAGAGGGTCTTGCGTGGCAGGCCCAGGTGTTCGCAGACGTCATTGATCCGGCCGCGGTGGCTGGCCAGCGACTGGCTGATGAGGCTCTTCTCGAACAGCTCGACCTGCTGCGGCAGGGCGAGGTCAGCCCCGGCGGTCTCGACACCTTCTAACAGGTCATCGAGGCGATAATCGAAGGCCGAGCCCAGCAGCACATAGCGTTCGGCCAGGTTGCGCAGCTCGCGGACGTTGCCGGGCCAGTCATGGGCCATCAGCGCCGAGACGCCGCGTGCATCAAGGGGCGGCGCCTCCAGGCCGCTGCGATTGGCCGCGACAACGGCGAAGTGCTGGAAGAGCAGCGGGATGTCTTCGCGCCGATCCCGCAACGGCGGAATCGGCAGGGTGACCACATTGAGGCGGTAATAGAGGTCTTCGCGGAACTGGCCCTCCTCGGCGGCGACCCTGAGATCCACCTTGGTGGCGGCGATGACCCGGATATCCAGTGGCACGGGCTCATTGGCGCCCAGCCGTTCGACACAGCGCTCCTGCAGCACCCGCAGCAGCTTGACCTGCAGGGCCAGGGGCATGGACTCGATCTCATCGAGGAAGACGGTGCCGCCGTTGGCGTGTTCGAACTTGCCGATACGGCGCTCCACGGCGCCGGTAAAGGCTCCCTTCTCGTGGCCGAACAGCTCTGACTCGATGATGCTTTCCGGCACTGCCCCGCAGTTGATGGCGACGAACGGATGACCGCCTCGCGGGCTGCGCTCATGGATGGCGCGGGCCACCAGGTCCTTGCCGGTACCGGTCTCACCGAACAGCAGTACATCGGTTTGTACCTGGCCGATACGCTGGATCATGGAGGCCAGGCGCTGGATGGCCAGTGTGCGTCCCACCAGGCGTGGGCCTGGTGCAGCCTGCTGTGCTTCCAGCTCGGCCTTGAGCCGCCGGTTCTCCAGGCTCAATCGTCGCTTGTCGACGCCACGGCGTACCATCTCCACCAGGCGCTCGCCGGCAAAGGGTTTTTCCAGGAAATCCCAGGCGCCTTCCCGCATCGCCTCAACGGCGGTGGAAATGTCTCCGTGACCGGTGATCAGGATGACCGGCAGGTCGGGGTCGCGCAGGCGAACCTCTTTCAGCAGGGCCATTCCGTCCATGCCGGGCATGCGGATGTCGCTGACGATCACGCCGGGAAAGTCAGGCAGGAGCATCTTCAGGGCGCTCTCCGCACTGGCGTGTGGTTCGGGCAGGTAGCCGGCCAGTTCCAGCGTCTGGCCGGCGGTGATGCGCAGGTGGGGTTCGTCATCGACGATCAGTACCGGTGCGGCCGCCGGATCATGCATGGGAAATCGGCTCCTGGGTCTGTGCGAGGCGGGATCTCTCGGGATCGCCGTCACGGGTCAGGGTAATGGTAAAGAGGGCGCCGGCACCAGTGAGGTTGGCGGCATCGAGCCGGCCCCCCAGGTCGTCGATGATGCGTGACGATATCGAGAGCCCGAGCCCCAGTCCGCTACCGGGAGTCTTGGTGGTGAAGAAGGGCTCGAAGATGCGCGACAGGTGCTGTTCGGGGATGCCCGGTCCGGTGTCGGCGACGCTGATGCGCACGTGGCGATCGTCGGCGTCGATAGCGAGGGTCAGCTGCGGGTCGGAGGTGTCGGCCATGGCCTGCAGGGCATTGCCGATCAGGTTGACCAACACTTGCTCGAGGCGGACCAGGTCGGCGTGCACCCAGACCTCCTCGTCGGTCCAGCGACGAATGACCTCCACATTGCTGCTGCGCAACCGTGCCTGGTAGAGGCGCAGTGCATAGTCGATACAGGCCTGCACCGAGACAGTGGTCAGGGTGCCGCCGCTCTTGCGCGAGAACTGACGCAGTTGGGCGCTGATGTCTGCCATGCGCTCGGTGAGCTCGACGACCTGGGCCAGGTTGGCATCGGCGGCATCCTGTCGGCTGCGGGCGAGGAAAGCCCGGGCGTTCTCCGCATAGGCGCGGATCGCCGCCAGGGGCTGGTTGAGTTCATGATTGATGCCGGCGGCGAGCTGGCCGAGCACGGCGAGCTTGGCCGCCTGAATCAGCTCATCTTGGGTCTGGCGCAGGCTCTCCTCGGCTCGGCGGCGCTCTTCGATCTCGTCGGAAAGCAGGCGGTTGGTTTCCACCAGGTCGCGGGTACGGTGTTCCACATTGCGCTCGAGCTCGTCCCTGGCGCGGGCCAGGGTGCGGCGTTCCCGCTCGGCGAACAGCTCCCTTTCGCGACGGAGCCTGAGACGCTGCCAGCCGACGCCACCGGCCAGTACCACCACGCCGTAGAGGCCTCCTGCGAGTAGAGCGGCCAGCCATTGTGCATTGTTTACCGGGTCGAGTGGCTTCAGGATGTGCATGTTCCAGCCGAGCTCCTCCATATGCCGGGTCAGCCCAAGATAGTTGCCTCCGGCCAGGGGCCCATCGTCGAATCGCACCAGGCGACTTCCGTCTTCCCGGTACTCGTATGCCTCGATGCCCGATGGCGAGAGCGGCTCGTCGGCATAGCGTCGGGTAGCCAGCAGCGACCGGTGTTCCTCTTCGGAGAGCGGGTAGAGCGCAGTCATCTGCAGTTCGGGGCGACTGGCCATGAAGATGATGTTATCCGCATCGGTGACCAGCAGTTCGGCATCCTGTTCTGCCCATCCCTCCTCGACGGCATCGAGCAGTACCTTGATGACCATCACCCCATAGGGCTGGGCATCCGGGGCCGTATCGTCGAGCCATACCGGGGCCGAAAAGTAGTAGCCGCGCTCCAGGGACTGGGTGCCAAGTCCGAAGAAGCGGCCGCGCTGGCCTTCGATGGCATCCTGGTAATAGCTGCGGAAGGCGTAGTTGTGGCCGATGAAGGTATTTTCCAGATGCCAGTTGCTGGCTGCCATCGTTGTACCCACGCGGTCCAGCAGATAGACATCGGAGACGTCGGCGATGGCGCGGAACTGGTCCAGCAACAGGTTCAGCGGCATGGGATTCTGGTCCCCGTGGTTGGCCAGGAAACGCCTTACCATCTCGCGGGAAGCCAGCAACTGAGGGAGGTAGTCATGCCGTGTCAGGTGACCCTCCAGGCCGGAGGCAGAGAGGCGCAGCTCGTTCTCGGCCTCTCGCACCATGTTTTGTAGAACCTGCTCGCGGGCGGTCTGGGATGCCTGCCACATGACAATGGCCAGGCCCAGCGGCAGCAGCAGCAATAGTAGCCGCCGCAGGGAGCGGGACATTCTTGGTGGGCGGTGCGGACCTTTCAAGCGCGAGTATCCTCAGCTCGGAATTTCGGGTAGTGCCTGGGCGCGTCGCAGCGCCCGCTGGGCTCGGGTCTCGGCGCGCTCCATTTCCAGCAACTCCTCCTCGACGAAGACCAGGTGTTCGTGGGCACGAGCACGAGCGTCCTCGGCGCGACCTTCAAGAATGGCATCGAGCAGGGCGCGGTGTTGCTTCATCAGCAGCGGGCGCGACTGGGGTTTCTCGAAGAGATGGGTCAGGTTGTCGACGATACTCTTTTCCAGGAGGTGGAAGATGCCGCGAATGGTATGCAGCAGCAGTACATTGTGGCCCGCCTCGGCAATCGCCAGATGGAAGGCGGCGTCGGCCTTGGCCTCGAGTGCCGGGTTGCGGCCGGCGAAACAGGCTTCCAGTTCTTCGAAGCGCTTGAGCAGCATGGCCTTGTCGGCCGGCGTGGAGCGCAGGGCCGCATAGTAGGCCGAGATACCTTCCATGGCATCGCGAAATTCCAGCAGGTCGAGATGAAATTCCTGATGCCGGGAGAGCATGTCCAACAGCGGGTCGCTGTAGCTGCTGTTGAGTTCACGGGTCACGAAGGTGCCGCCGCCCTGACGACTGATCAGCAGTCCGCGGGTGGCCAGCTTCTGGATGGCTTCGCGCAGGGAAGGCCGGGAAACGCCGAAGCGCTCGGCCAGTTCCCGTTCCGGTGGCAACCGCTGGCCTGGCTTGAGGCTGCCCTCGAGAATCATGGCCTCAAGGCGTTCGGTGATGACATCGGCCAGTTTGGGCTGGCGAACGGTCTGATAGGACATTCGGGTTTTCCTGGCGATCGGCTATAATTGGTCTGACCAATATTGACTCGATTGGCGTCATGATGCAATCGGAAAGAGGGGAGGAAATTTGGCCAACTATCATGAGGTTGCAACAGTTTGATATGTGGTATCGACCAAAGTATAGCCCTTCCGGTGAGGCAATCTGTGGCCGGTCGTTTGACACTGTGCAAGCCGAACCCTAATGTGCCTTTTTCTTCTTCGGTAAATTGGTATTACCAATTTACCGAAGGAAGAGGGGCAAGGCAAATTCAGTGCGAAGTTTCGACGTCATCCAAGACAATAACAGTCCTGTGACACAGCAAATCCTACCGCAGTCCGCGGCTTCCCGCGGGCCGACCGTGAGGGCACCTCATGACGCCAGTCAAGCTCTATCCCACCAAGTCCGAAAAGGTCTATTTCTTCGGCACCTGTCTCGTCGACATGTTCTATCCCGAAGCGGGTCTGGACGGAATCCGCCTGCTGGAGCGTGAAGGTATCGAGGTGCTCTTTCCCGAAGACCAGACCTGTTGCGGACAGCCGGCCTACACCTCCGGCTACCAGAGCGAAGCTCGTGCCGTGGCGGCGGCGCAGCTCGGGCTCTTCCCGGAGCCCTGGCCGATCATCGTTCCTTCGGGCTCCTGCGGCGGCATGATGCGTACCCATTATCCGCAGCTGTTTGCCGGCACCGATCAGGAGGCGCTGGCCGGCGAGGTTGCAAGCAGGGTCTACGAACTCACGGAATATCTGGTTCATGTCTGCCATCTCCAGCTCGACGATCGTGGTCAGGCAGAAGCGGTGGCGATGCATACTTCCTGCAGTGCGCGACGAGAGATGGGGCTGGCCGAGACAGGGCCGGCACTGCTGGCCAGGCTTGGCCAGGTCAAGCTGGTGGAGCAGGAGCGGGCAGCCGAATGCTGCGGTTTCGGCGGCACCTTTGCCGTTCGTCACCCGGAAGTCTCCGCCGCCATGGTGGAGGACAAGGCTCAGGCCATCGAAGCGACGGGCGCCAGCCACTTCGTCTCGTCCGACTGCGGCTGCCTGATGAACATCAACGGTCGCTTCGAACACCAGAAGAAGGCGATCCAGGGCGAGCATATCGCGAGCTACCTGTGGCGGAGAACCTCATGAGCGTCGAGACCTATACGCCGCGGGCCTTTCACCGTCAGGCCCATGATGCCCTGGGCAACCCCCAGATCCGCTCCAACTTTCGCCGGGCCATGGACGGCCTGATGACCAAGCGGCGCGACGTCTTCAGCGACTGGGATCTGGAGACCCTGCGCGAGCTGGGCGCCAATATCCGCCTGAGGGCGCTGGCCAGGCTGCCCGACCTGCTGGAGCAGCTGGAGGCCAACTGCGTGGCCAACGGCATCCGCGTCCACTGGGCCGAAGATGGCGAGGAGGCGTGCCGGATCATTCGTGAGGTGTGCGAATCCCATGGGGCGAAATCGGTCATCAAGGGCAAGTCGATGGTGTCCGAGGAGATGCACCTCAATGCCCATCTGGAGGCGGCCGGCATCGAGGCGCTGGAGTCGGACCTCGGTGAGTACCTGGTGCAGCTCAACGAGCAGACGCCCTCGCATATCATCATGCCGGCGATCCACCTGAATACCGACGAGATCTCCGACATCATGCACGAAAAGACGGGGACCGATCGAACCCGTGATGTCGACTACATGACCGCTGCCGCCAGGGCCCAGCTGCGAGAGCGCTTCATGAATGCCGATGTTGGCGTCTCGGGGGTCAACTTCGCCGTGGCCGAGACCGGAACCCTCTGCCTGGTTGAGAATGAGGGCAATGGCCGCATGACCACCACGGTACCCCCGGTACATATCGCCGTGACGGGCATAGAAAAAGTGGTCGAGCACCTGCGTGACGTGCCGCCGCTCTATGCCCTGCTGACCCGCTCGGCCACCGGTCAGCATGTCACCACCTACTTCAACATGATCTCGGGCCCGCGCAAGGCGGGGGAGCATGATGGCCCCCGGGAAGTCCACCTGGTGCTGGTCGACAGCGGACGTTCCCGCATTTATCAGGACGATGAGCTGCTCGATACCCTGCGTTGCATTCGCTGCGGTGCCTGCATGAACCACTGCCCCGTCTATACCCGCGTTGGTGGTCATAGCTACGGCACCACCTACCCCGGTCCCATCGGCAGCATCCTGATGCCCCACATGCTGGGGCTGGAGGAGACCAAGGACCTGCCGACGGCCTCGAGCCTGTGCGGCGCCTGCGGCGAGGTGTGCCCCGTCAAGATCCCGATTCCCGACCTGCTGGTGCGCCTGCGCCGCGAAGCGGTGGGTGAGGGGCGAGGCAACGTGCCTGGGGCCGGGGTAAAGCGTACAAAGAAGGAGGTGGCGGCCTGGAAGAGCTGGCAGTGGTTGGCGACCCATCCCGCGGTCTGGCGAACGAGCCTGCTCATGGCTGGGAAGCTGCGTGCCTTGACTCCATCGAAGCTGGGGCCCTGGACGCAATACCGCACCGCGCCAAAGCTGGCAAAGCGCTCGCTGCATGCGCTGGTCAAGACGCACCGCCGGGAAAGGGGGGATGAGCCATGAGCGCCCGCGATAACATTCTCAAGCGCCTGCGTGAGCGCACCGATGGCCCGCTTACGGCACCTGACAGCGATTTTGCCGTCGTGACCGGGCGCGGCTGGAGTGCGCAAGAGCGGCTGGAGCGCTTCGAGCGGTGGATCAGCTCCGTTCATGGCGAGGTCATCCATACCTCCCGTGACAACTGGACGGCCGACCTGGCGAAGCTGCTGCAAGCCAAGGGGGCAAGACGGCTGGCATTGGGGCGAGAGCATCCGGTTGCCGCCGAGGCGCGTGCCGCCCTGGCCGAAGGGGAGGTGACCCTGATCGATGCCGATCGTGATGTGGAGGAGTGGCAGCAGGAGCAGTTCGCGTCCACGGATGCCGGCTTGACATCCACCCGGGGTGGTATTGCCGAGACTGGCAGCCTCTGGCTGTGGCCGACCCCCGATGAGCCCCGCCTGATCAGCCTGGTGCCGCCGATTCATATCGCCGTGCTGGATGCCGACACGCTCGAGGACACCTTCTTTGACGTGATCGAGGCCCATGGCTGGGCCGGCGGTATGCCCACCAATGCATTGCTCATCTCGGGCCCGAGCAAGACCGCCGACATCGAGCAGACCCTGGCTTACGGGGTACACGGCCCCCGTGAGCTGATCGTGCTTATACGCCATGCCGAGGAGCACCCATGACGCCTGCAACGCTTGACCCGGCCACGCCCGACGCCTGGCATGATATAAAGAGCGAGCTGCTCGAGATCATGCCCGCCGAGCGCCTGATCGACGACCCGCTGCGCACCCTGGCCTATGGCACCGATGCCAGCTTCTACCGTCTGATCCCCAAGCTGATCGTGCGCCCCGAGAGCGAGGATGAGCTGATGTCAGTGCTGGCGGCGTGTCGCTCCCGCCGACTGCCGGTGACCTTCCGCGCCGCCGGGACCTCGCTTTCCGGCCAGGCGGTCACGGACTCCGTACTGATCCAGATGGGCCAAGGCTGGCGCGGGCATGAGATTCTCGAGGGAGGGCAGGCGATTCGCCTGCAGCCCGGGGTCATCGGTGCCAGGGCCAATCAGGTGCTGGCCCCCTTCGGCCGCAAGATCGGCCCGGACCCGGCCTCCATCGGCAGCTGCATGATCGGTGGCATTGCTGCCAATAACGCCTCGGGCATGTGCTGCGGTACAGCACAGAACAGTTATCGTACGGTGCGCGACATTCGCGTGATTCTGGCTGACGGCACCCGGCTGGACACCGCCGACCCGGCCAGTCGTGAGGCGTTTCGGCGTAGCCATGCCGACCTCGTCGAAGGGCTCGAGCGGCTCTCCGCCGAGACCCGGGCCAATGCGCCACTGGCCGAGAAGATTCGCCACAAGTACCGGCTCAAGAACACAACCGGCTATGCGCTCAACAGCCTGGTCGACTTTACCGATGGTGTCGAGATTCTCAAGCATCTGATGATCGGCTCCGAAGGGACGCTGGGCTTCATCAGCACCATCACCTACGACACCGTGGTGGATGAGCCGTTGAAAGCCGCGGCACTGCTCTTCCTGCCGGATATGGCCACCACCTGCCGGGCGACGATCGCCCTCAAGCCGGCGCCGGTTTCCGCGGTGGAGCTGATGGACCGCGCGGCGCTGCGCTCGGTGGAGCGCAAGCCGGGAATGCCCGAGGTGCTCAAGACACTACCGGACAGCGCGGCGGCGCTGCTGATCGACGTGCGCGGCAATGACGAGGGCGAGCTCGAGGCCCGCCTTCAGGCGGTGCGTGACATCTTTGAAGGCATTCACACCCTGGAGCCCGTCACCTTTACCCGCGACAAGAGCACCTACGAGCTCTACTGGAAGATCCGCAAGGGGCTCTTTCCTGCCGTGGGCGCGGTGCGTGATACCGGCACGACGGTGATCATCGAGGACGTGGCCTTTCCCATCGAGCGACTCGATGAAGGCGTTCAGGCGCTGACCGATGCCTTCCACCGCCATGGTTATCCCGAGGCCATCCTCTTCGGCCACGCCCTGGAAGGAAACCTGCACTTCGTCTTCCCTCAGGGCTTCGAGAAGCCCGGCGAGGTGGAGCGCTACCAGGCGCTGATGGACGAAGTGGCACAGTTGGTCGGCGTCGAATACGGCGGCTCGCTCAAGGCCGAGCATGGCACCGGGCGCAACATGGCACCCTATGTCGAGCTGGAGTGGGGCCCCGAGGCCTACACCCTGATGTGGCAGATCAAGGCGTTGTTCGACCCCGAAAATCTGCTCAATCCCGAGGTCATACTCAGCCGCAACCCGACACTGCACCTGGAGAATCTCAAGCCGTTGCCGGCGGCCCACGAGATCATCGACAAGTGCATCGAGTGCGGCTTCTGCGAACACGTCTGTCCGTCGAAGGACCTGACCTTGACGCCGCGACAGCGCATCGTCATTGCCCGAGAAATGGCAAGGCTAGAGACTCTCGGCGATGTCATTGGCGAGGAGGATGCCGAACGGCTGGCCACGTTGCGTCGCGACTATCGCTACGCCGGCGACGAAACCTGCGCCGTCGACGGCCTCTGTGCTACCCAGTGCCCCGTTGGTATCAATACCGGCGAGATGATCCGTGATATGCGCTATGAGCGGCTGGCGCAGCATGCCGGTCTGTCGCGCCGGGTGGGTCGCCACTTCTCCGGGGTAACCCGTATTGCCCGGGGTGTGTTGAACATGGCGGGCGTTGGCCGTGCGGTGCTGGGCGAGAAGGGGCTCTCCCGTGTCAGCGGTTCGATAACGAAGGCCAGTGGCAACCGAGTGCCGCAATGGGTGCCCACCCTACCCAAGGCGGCATCGATTCGAGTACTCAAGCAGCGTTCGTCCGGCGACGGATCAAAGGAGAAGGTGGTCTACCTGCCCTCCTGTGCGACCCGGGTGTTCGGTGCCGCCCATGGCGATACCGAGAGCCGTTCGATCATGGAGATCACCCTATCGCTGCTGGAGCGAGCGGGGTTCGAGGTGATAATCCCCGAGATGACGGGCCATCTCTGCTGCGGCATGGCGTTTCACTCCAAGGGACAGTTCGACGAGGCGACCCACAAGGCCCGTGAGCTCAATCGCGAACTGCTGGTAGCGAGCCAGAACGGTCGCTATCCGATCATCAGCGACACCAGCCCCTGTGTGTTGCACATGCAGTCGCGACTCGATGAGCGCCTGTCGGTGCAGGAACCCGTTGCCTTCGCCCATGACCACCTCTTGCCCCGGCTCAACCTCACGCCGCTCGATGAGCGCGTCGCGGTACATGTCACCTGCTCCAGTACTCATATGGGACTTGGCGAGCGCATGGTGGCGCTGGCCAAGGCCTGCGCCCGCGAGGTGGTGGTGCCGGCGGAGATCACCTGTTGCGGGTTCGCCGGTGACAAGGGGCTTTCCACGCCGGAACTCAACGCTTCGGCGCTGAAGGGGCTGGCAGTCCAGGTGGCGGATTGCGATGCGGGCTACTCCAACTCGAAGACCTGTGAGATCGGGCTGGCGCTGCATGGGGGGATCCCCTATCGTTCGATCCTGTCGCTGCTCGACCGGGCCAGCCGGCACGAAGAGGCGAGCTGAGAGCGACCAGTTATCCACAGCCCTCCCATGAAACCGCCTGTGGATGGGCGTTTCGGGCGGGGCGTGAAATTTTGCGACGAAAGTCCTTGCAGCGGCGACGCTCAGCCCTTAAAGTACGCATCCGCTGCCGGCAACGGGCAAACGTTACCGGCGGTGGAAGTGGAGAAAGTGCTTGTTTCTGTTTGATTTTTTCGGATCGGCTGGTGAGATTCGCGATTGACAGAAGCGCCGGAGACGGTAGAATGCACGCCACGCTGAAGGCAGCCGGCGGTACCGGCGCTTCGATGGCACGCTCACCCCGGTGAGGCCGGCGAAGAGAGTTGACAAACTCAGCCACTTCAGTAGAATACGCCTTCCTCGCAGGGCGCTGGCGAGGCCGCCGACAGAGTCGGTCGCCACGACAGCAAGCGAGACGCTCCGCTCTTCATGTTGTGAATTGAAGAGAGTTG
>SKVX01000093.1 GCA_007129225.1 Halomonas sp. | reverse complement strand
TTGCCGAGACACAAGACGAACGTTTGATCGGCTTTGCGTTGACAGGGAGCTGCGTGCGGCGGAAAGTTGAGCTGGCGCGAGCGACACCGCCATTGCTAGGCTAGTGTCGTCGAAGGAACCGCGGGCCTCCCGGCCCGCAGCTGACGATAGCGTCACCTTGCATGGCGTTTTCCGGGTAGCAAGGGTTTCATGCGTAGCATATCAAGGGCTTCATACCCGGAAGTAGCAGGCGGTTCGTGTTACAAGAATCGCTCGTGCGGATAACAACATACCGACGCCCAGCGTCGGGAAATAGCCAATACCAGGAGGGGATTTATGCGCAAGCCAGAACTTGCAGCGGCGATTGCCGAGCGTGCGGAACTTTCGAAGGACAAGGCGAGCCAGGTACTCAACGTCATTCTCGATGAGATTACCGGAAGTGTGGCTCAGGGGCAGGACGTTTCACTGATCGGCTTCGGGACTTTCACCGTGCGCGAGCGAGCCGCCCGCACCGGCAAGAACCCGCAAACGGGCCAGCCCCTGGCCATTCCGGCCAGCAAGACCGTGGCCTTCAAGCCCGGCAAGGGGCTCAAGGATGCTGTCGGCAAGGGCTGACGCCACGCGGAGCGCATTCGTGGCGCGGCCTGCCGTTGTTGCAGGCCGCGGTTTCCTCCCGTTCTTGATCGAAGCGGATTCGACATGAAGTTGAGACTCATGCTGTGGTTGCTGGGCTGGTTGCTCAAGTTTGCACTGCGCCGCAAGCCACGTTTTCGCGAAGCCATCACCGAGATGCGTAGCCTCGATTGGGGTATCGCGACAGAAAATCTCTCCATCGCACGTCATTACCGCATGTCGCCCCGTGGCATCCAGACGGGGGCGGGTCTTCCCGTGGACCTGGACCTGGAGCTGCGTTTCGAGGACGAGGCCACCGCCATCAAGGTGTTGCGAAAGCCGACCCAGCAGGCTTTCCTCGATGGCATGATGGCCGGTAACGTGCGCCTGGTCGGTGACTCCAGCGACCTCAACAAACTGCAGAAGCTGCTCAAGTACCTGTAAGCCGGCACTCGCTGTCCTGGCGGGTGCCCGGGCGTCGCCACCCTTCCACTGCCACCCGCGCCAATCATTCCCCATCAACTTGCTTGGAGCCGGGCCTCACACCTGCCCGTAGCGTCCTGCCTCTTCCCCCAGCCAACGGCGAATCAGCGGCTGGCTGGCTTCCGGGTGGCTGGTGAGAAGGGCTTCGGCCAGGGGCGAGACACGATCCAGCAGGTCAGCGTCACGCTCCAGGTCGGCGATCTTCATCTGGGCGAGCCCCGTCTGGCGGGTGCCGAGCACTTCGCCGGGGCCTCGCAACTCCAGATCCTTCTCGGCGATGCGGAAGCCATCGGTGGTTTCGCGCATGACGCCCAGCCGCTCCCGGGAGTGGGCCGAGAGCGGGCCGTGGTAGAGCAGTACGCAGAAGCTCGCCGTGGAACCCCGTCCGACTCGGCCGCGAAGCTGGTGTAGCTGGGAGAGCCCCAGCCGCTCCGGATTCTCGATGATCATCAGGCTGGCATTGGGGACATCGACCCCGACCTCGATCACGGTGGTGGCCACCAGCAGGTCCAGCTCGCCGGCCTTGAAGGCATCCATTACCGCCGCTTTCTCGGCGGCCTTCATGCGCCCGTGGACCAGGCCGATGGCCAATTCCGGCAGCGCCTCGCCAAGCTCGATGTGGGTCGCCTCGGCGGCCTGGCACTGCAGGGCTTCCGACTCCTCGATCAGGGTACAGACCCAGTAGGCCTGGCGGCCCTCGGCGCAGGCGTGGCGGATGCGTGCCACCACGTCAGGTCGGCGCTCATCGGGAACCACCACCGTCTTGACCGGGGTGCGACCGGGAGGCAGTTCGTCGATCACGGAGACGTCCAGGTCAGCATAGGCGCTCATGGCCAGGGTGCGGGGAATGGGCGTGGCGGTCATCACCAGCTGGTGGGGGGTCAGGCCACCGGCCTCGCCCTTCTCGCGCAACGCCAGGCGCTGGTGGACGCCGAAGCGGTGCTGCTCGTCGACGATGGCCAGGCCCAGGCGCTGGAAATGCACGTCGCCCTGGAACAGGGCGTGGGTACCCACCACCATGCGGGCCCGGCCATCGAGGATGGCGGCCTTGGTATCCAGCCGTGCCTTGCCCTTGAGCTTGCCGGAAAGCCATGCGACTTCAATGCCGAGCGGTTCGAACCAGGCGCGGAAGGTACGGTAATGCTGTTCCGCCAGGATCTCGGTGGGTGCCATCATCGCCGCCTGGCAGTCGCTGGCGATGGCCGATAGCGCCGCCATAGCCGCCACCACCGTCTTGCCCGAGCCCACGTCGCCCTGAACCAGGCGTAGCATGGGTGCCTCGCGGGCCAGGTCGGCGCCGATCTCGTCGAGTACGCGACGCTGGGCACCGGTCAGCGAGAAGGGCAGCTGGGTGAGGAAGCGCGCCTGCAGGCTGCGCCCGCCGGGCAGTGCCGGGGCGCCGTCCTGCTGGATGCGCAGGCGTACTTCGCGCAGGCTGAGGCGGTGGGCGAGCAGTTCTTCCAGGGCCAGCCGCCGGCTGGCCGGATGCAGGCCGCTGGCCAGCTGGTCGGGGTCGGCATCCGGCGGTGGCTGATGCAGCACCTTCAGGCAGTGGTGCAGCTCGGGCAGTCCGAAGCGCTGGCGCAGGGGTTCGGGCAGCCAGTCGGGCAGCGCCTCGGGCTCGGCATCGAGGAGTGCCAACGCCTGCTCGATCAGTGCCCGTAGCCGAGTCTGGTGCAGCCCTTCGGTGGTGGGGTAGATCGGCGTCAGGTGATCCTCCACCGGCGGAGCGTCGTCGCTCAGCAGCCGATACTCGGGATGGTAAATTTCGAGCCCGGTGGCACCGGCCCGGGCCTCCCCGAAGCCGCGTATCCTCGCGCCCGGACGGAACTGCTGCTGCTGGGCCGGCGAGAAATGGAAGAAGCGCAGGCTGAGGATGCCCGATCCGTCGCGCAGCCGCACCAGCAGACTGCGACGCCGGCCGCGCACCACTTCGCTGGCCATGACCTCCCCCTCCACCACGGCCTCGTGTCCGGCACGCAGGGTGCCGATGGGTGTGATGCGGGTGCGGTCCTGGTAGCGCAGGGGCAGGTGGAAGAGCAGGTCGGCCACGCAGGCCACGTGCAGCCGTGCCAGCTTTAGCACCAGTGCTTCCCCGACACCCTTGAGCGAGCTGACCGGTGCGTCAAGCGCCTTGGTGTCAGCGTTCATGCCGGCTCGGGGAGTGCTTCATGACACTGTGTAATGGCATTGGTGACCGCGTCGATGGCGCGGGGCCGGGGGAAACTGGCCCGCCAGGCGATGGCCACGGTGCGCGAGGGTGCCGGAGGGCTGAACGGGCGGCTGGTGAGCAGGCCGGTCTCGTAATGGACGGTACCGATGGCCGAGCGGGGCAGTACCGTGATCCCTAGCTTCGAGGCCACCATGTGGCGGATGGTCTCCAGGGAACCGCCTTCGGCCGTCAGGGTATTGTGGGGGCTGTTGAGCTTGTGGCTGATGGCTGGACACGCCTCGAGTATCTGGTCACGGAAGCAGTGACCCTCACCGAGCAGCAGCAGGCGCTCGTTGAGGAGATCCTCCTTGTCGATGTGATCGCGGGCTGCCCAGGCATGGTCGGCCGGGATCAGCACCTCGAACTCCTCGTCGTAGAGCGGCTTGGTGACGACATCGGTCTCGTTGAACGGCAGTGCGATGATGATGGCGTCGAGCTCGCCGCTCTTCAGCTTGTGGCGCAGGCTGGCGGTGAAGCCTTCCTCGATATAGAGCGACATCTGCGGTGCGCTGCGTGCCAGTGCCGGCACCAGATGCGGGAACAGATAGGGGCCGATGGTGTAGATGGCGCCGATGCGCAGCGGGCTCGCCAGCTGGTCCTTGCCGGCATTGGCCAGCTCCTTTATCACGCTGCTCTGCTCCAGTACACGCTGGGCCTGCTCGACGATCTTCTCGCCCATGGGGGTCACCTGGACGGTGGACTTGGAACGCTCGAAGAGTGCAACCCCAAGCTCCTCCTCGAGTTTCTTGACCGCCACCGACAGTGTCGGCTGGGAGACGAAGCAGCGCTCGGCGGCGCGGCCGAAGTGGCGCTCCTGAGCCAAGGTTACGATATAGCGAAGTTCTGTTAGAGTCATGGTTGGTGCCCGCTGGGCATCCTCTCGGACGATAGATACATGGATTTCAATAGGGACTTTTTATCAGGGGGCGAGAGAAAGGTGAAGAAAACGACACTGATTCTAGGTTGTGGTGACATTGGCATGGTGCTGGGCGGCGAGCTTATCGCGGCCGGTCACCGGGTTATCGGCGCTCGACGCGGGGTTTCGGCACTGGAGGGTAGCGGTATCGAGCCCCTGGCACTGGACCTCAGCGACGAAGCCGCACTGGCCAAGCTGCCCGACGCCGATTTCGTGGTCTATGTGCTGAGCGCCGACCGCTTCGAGGAGGCCGCCTACCGTGCCGCCTATCTCGATGGGCTACAGTCGGTTCTGCGTACCTACGAAGGCCGCGAGAGCGCGCCGCAGCGAATTCTGTTCGTCTCCTCAACCAGCGTCTACAGTCAGAAGGAAGGCGAACTGGTAAACGAAGAGAGCCCAGCCGAGGCACCCGGCTTCTCCGGGGTGCTGATGCGGGAGGCGGAACAGGCGCTACATGATAGCCCGATACTCGGCACGGCGGTGCGCTTTTCCGGCATCTATGGGCCAGGCCGTGACCGACTTATTCGCCAGGTGCTGGAAGGCCGCATCGCGCCGGCGACCCCTCCCATGTACTCCAATCGCATCCACCGAGACGACTGCGCTGGCGTGCTGAAGCATTTCATCGAGCTCAGCGAGGCGGGGAAGCCGTTGCAGGACCTCTATCTGGCCAGCGACTGCGCCCCGGATCCCCTCTATGAGGTGATGGCCTGGATGGCCGGGCGACTCAAAGTGGAGCCCACGGAAGTGATCCAGGCACCGCTGCGCAAGCGTGCCAGCAAGCGCTGCGACAACACCCGCCTGCTGGAGACCGGCTACAGCTTCCGCTATCCCACCTACCGAGAAGGCTATACCCAGGTGATGAAAGAGGGCGGCTTCCTGCCCGAGCCGGTCTAGTTGTGTCTGTACGAAGTCGTACCCGCTGTCAAAGCGCCCAGCGATAGCCCAGGGTCCATACCTCGAAGCCGTTGTTGGGTCGCTTGATACCGGCGTATGTATGCGCAGATCGGCCACGGCGGCTTGACTGCCCATAACGACCAGGCAGCTGCAGCACTCATTGTCTCATGTGGGCGTCTTGCGCTCTTTTCTCTTGGGCGCAAAGAATTTGCAGACTAACTGATGGCGAGCTCTATTCTGACGATCAGCCCTGCGATACGGCCAGGGTGCGGTAACGAGCGCCGCATTTATCGGTGAAGGACTGGATCAGCTCAAGCTGACGGTAGGGCCAACTGAGGTCGACCTCAGGAAAGCTTCCGGTGTCGAGTGAGGCAGCGCGTCTCAGCAGGGTGACATGGGGAATGAACCGGGTGGGGCGGCCGGCCAGGCCGTGGGCCTCCAGAGTGTGCCAGAGTGCGCGCTGGAGCGCCTCCAGGGCCGGATCGGGTGCCTGGCTCCCGACCCAGACGATACCGGGTCGCCTGAAGTAGCCCCAGCCGTCCAGGCGCCACTCCCCGGACGCGATGGCCAGACCCTGCACCCATTCGGCCAGCTCTTCTGCCCGGGCGACCTCCACCTCACCGAGAAAGGCCAAGGTCAGGTGCAGGCTCTCGTCCGGCATGCGCCGCCCGCC
>SKVX01000264.1 GCA_007129225.1 Halomonas sp. | reverse complement strand
GCGCCGGCCTCCTTGAGCAGCAGGCTGCCGACCAGGCGGTCCTGCTCTTCGAGGCCCAGCACGAAGGCGGCATCGACGCGGCCTGCGGCAAGCTCGGCCATGTCGAGCAGGCCGCTGCCGGTGGCCAACTGGAGCTGCACCAGGGGGCCGAGCTGCTGGACCAGGGTCAGATAGGCGGGCAGGTGGCGGCTGCGCTGGTCGAACTCGGGCAGGCTCATGGCCAGGCTGGCGCCGCTGATGGCGGTGGTCTTGGGCACGCGAATACGCTTGCCGTTGTGCTGGGCACCGCGGCCGCGGCTGGCCAGGTATTCGTCATCGCTGAAGGGGCATATCACCACCGCATGCTCCGGACGACCCTTCTCCAGGCAGACCAGAGAGAGGGCGAAGCCCTTGCCGGCCACGTTGAGGCTGGAATAGCCATGGAAAGGCTCGATCCGCCATTCGATGTCCTGCCCTTCCCCCTCGCCGGAACGGTGGGGGGTAAAGCGACCGGAAATGCCGTGCAGCGGATAGCCGCGGCTGAGCTGATGCGCGATCAACGTCTCGGCATTGCGGGCGGTGTCCTCGAGCAGGCGCTCGAGACTGTGTTCTTCGTGAGAGTTCTCGATGCGCTCGCGAATGCGCAGGAACTGCTCGGCGGCACTGCGCGTGGCGCGCAACGCAAATTGGACCATCGGATGCATGATCGGGCCTTGGAGCGTCGGTGGTGTTAAAGAACAGGCTAGTTCGAACGACGAGACGAACGAGGCGAAAGGTGCGGGTCGAACGTATCGGCGCGAATCCTAGCAGAATTGCTCCGACTGTGCCATCGCCACGAGCGGACATGGTAGACTCTGCGCCCAATTTTCCCGTGACGCGACAGGCAGGACCACCATGCTCGACCGCATCCGCATCGTTCTGATCGGCACCAGCCATCCCGGCAATATCGGCGGTACCGCCCGCGCCATGCACAACATGGGGCTTGCCGACTTGGCCCTGGTGGCACCGCGCTGCGAGCCGCTGACCAGCGAAACCATTTCCCGGGCCTCCGGTGCCGACACTATCGTGCATGGCGCCCGCCGGGCCGAGACCCTGGAACAGGCCGTTGCCGACTGCACCCTGGTGGTTGGTGCCAGCGCCCGCTCACGCACCCTGCCCTGGCCGATGATAACCCCGCGGACGCTGGGAGCCCGTCTGCCGAAAGAGCTGTCCGGCGCCGAATCGCGGGTCGCGCTGGTGTTCGGCCGCGAAGACAGCGGCCTCTCCAATGCCGAACTGCAGCGCTGCCATGCCCATGTCCATATCCCGACCAACCCGGACTTCAGCTCGCTCAACCTGGCCGCCGCGGTCCAGGTGCTGGCCTACGAGTGCCGCCTGGCCTGGCTGGCTCAACAGGAAGAGCCAGAAGGCAGCGAAGCCGAGCCCAACCAGCCAATGGCCAGCCACGAGGAGCTGGAGCACTACTTCGGTCATCTGGAGCGCACCCTGATCGCCATCGGCTTTCATGACCCGGCCCTGCCCCGACAACTGATGGCACGACTGCGTCGCTTCACCCTCAGGGCCCGTCCCGAGCGCATGGAGCTAAACATCCTGCGCGGCATTCTCACCGCAACAGAGAAGCAGGTAGCTTCTGCACAGGATGGACCACGGCACGAATCCGACGACAGTGACACCCCATCGCCTTGAAGGCGCCCCCCTGCGCCCCCAATATGAGAAGTTACCCCGACAGATGCCATATCGGCTCCGCCCAACCCCCACCCCAAGGACCGTCGCATGTTTCAACGCCTGCGCGAGGACATCAACAGCGTATTCGCCCGTGACCCGGCGGCACGCAACTTCCTGGAAGTGCTGACCAACTATCCGGGCCTGCATGCCTTGCTGCTTCATCGCCTGGCACACTGGCTTTGGAAGAAACACCTCAAGTGGCTGGCGCGCACCCTGTCGACCTTCTCGCGCTGGCTGACCGGCATCGAGATTCATCCCGGGGCGAAGATCGGCCGCCGTTTCTTCATCGACCACGGCATGGGGGTGGTGATCGGCGAGACAGCCGAGGTGGGCGATGACGTCACCCTCTACCAGGGTGTCACCCTGGGCGGCACCAGCTGGCACAAGGGAAAGCGCCACCCGACTCTGGAACAGGGGGTGATCGTCGGGGCAGGGGCCAAGATCCTCGGTCCGTTCACGGTGGGTGCCGGAGCCAAGGTGGGCTCCAATGCGGTGGTGACCAAGGAGGTGCCAGCCGGCGCCACGGTGGTGGGCATTCCCGGCAAGATCGTCAAGCGCGAGGAGCCCGACGTGGCCGCCGCCCTCGATATCGACCCGGCACGGCGCGAGGCGATCTGCCAGAAGTTCGGCTTCGACGCCTACGGTGTCAGCGAGGACATGCCCGACCCTGTGGCACGCTCCATCCAGGCGATGCTCGACCACATGCATGCCGTGGACGAGCGCATCGAGCGCATGTGCGGCACGCTGCGCAAGCTCGACGCCAGCTACCGGGACGGCCGCCTGCCCGAGCTGCGCGACGAGGATTTCGCCGATATCCTCGACGATGTCGATGCCTGCTGCGGCCCGACCAAGCCGGCCCAGCACACACCGGGAGAGGACGACAAGGGCGATACCCAGCAGCGCAATGGTTGACCGGAACACTCGGGCTTTACCATAATGGCGCTCTGACTCCCGTGGCCCGCCGGCCTCGCCACATTGAGCGCCACACCAACCGATGGCGCAGAGGTACGCTCCCATGCGTTTGACAACCAAGGGGCGCTACGCCGTCACCGCCATGCTCGACCTGGCCCTGCACAGCGACAAAGGCCCCACTTGCCTGGCCGACATCTCCCGTCGCCAGCAGATCTCGCTGCCCTATCTCGAGCAGCTCTTCGCACGGCTGCGCCGCGCGGCGCTGGTCAAGAGCGTTCGCGGCCCTGGCGGCGGCTACCTGCTGGCGCTGCCGGCCGAGGAGATCTCGGTGGCGAAGGTGATCGACGCAGTGGACGAATCGGTGGATGCCACCCGCTGCCAGGGGCTGTCGGACTGCCAGCAAGGCGATACCTGCCTGACCCACCACCTGTGGTGTGACCTCTCCGAGCAGATCCATGGCTTTCTCGACGGCATCACCCTCGGCCAGCTGGTGGAGAATGGCGATGTTCGCCGGATCGCCAAGCGCCAACGCGGGCGACTGGATGCCAATACCATCCTGACCTCTACACCCTGAACGCCGACGGACACCACACAAGCCCCCGCATGGAGACGCCCGCGAGCCCATGAGTGACCTTGTCTATCTCGACTATGCCGCCACCACCCCGGTCGACCCCCGGGTCGCCGATGTGATGCAGCGCCATCTCACCCTGGACGGCATCTTCGCCAACCCCGCCTCGCGCAGCCATATGCTCGGCTGGCAGGCGGAACAGGCCGTTGAGAGTGCCCGCCGCCAGGTCGCCGACCTGATCGGCGCCGACCCGCGCGAGATCGTTTGGACCAGCGGCGCCACCGAGGCCGACAACCTGGCGCTGATCGGCTATATGCGGGCCAACCGCAGCAGGGGCGGCCATCTGATCACCTCGATCGTCGAGCACAAGGCGGTGGTGGACACCGCCCTGGCGCTGGAAGCCGAAGGGTTCGAGGTCACCTGGCTGACCCCGGCGCGAGACGGGCGCGTCACCCCCGAACAACTGCGCGATGCCATGCGTACCGATACGGTCCTGGTCTCGCTGATGGCGGTCAACAATGAGCTGGGCTGCATCCATGACCTGGCGGGGCTGGCGGAGGTTGCGCATGCCGGCGGCGCCCTGTTCCATGTCGATGCAGCCCAGGCAGTGGGACGCATACCCCTTGATGTCACCGCACTCGGTATCGACCTGATGTCGCTATCCGGCCACAAGGTCTACGGCCCCAAGGGCGTGGGCGTTCTCTACGTCAGGCGCAGCCCGGATATCCGCCTGGCACCGCTGATTCACGGCGGCGGGCATGAGCGAGGCATGCGCTCCGGCACCCTGCCGACTCACCAGATCGCCGGCATGGGTGAAGCCTTCGCCCTGGCCGCCCGGGAGGGTGAAGCCGACCAGACCCGCATCCTGGCGCTGCGGAACCGGCTGCTCGAAGGCCTCTCCAACCTGGACGGCATTCATCGCAACACCGCCGTCGATGTCTCGGTTCCCAATATTCTCAACCTCGCCTTCGAGGGTGTCGACGGCGAGTCGCTGCTGATGGCGCTGCGCAACATCGCGCTTTCGACCGGTTCGGCCTGCAACTCGGCGAGCGTTGAGCCATCCTATGTATTGAAGGGTATCGGCGTGCCTCGCCCTCTGGCGCTGGCATCGCTTCGCTTCAGTTTCGGCCGATTCACCACCGAAGCCGATATCGACAGGGCACTGGATGCCCTGCAACATGCTCTTCCGGGCCTGCGCCGCTAGGCGGCCAAGCCCCCACACAAGCAGGAGAATGACGATGGCGCACCTTTCGATCACCACCGCCGCCGCCGAGCAGATCCAACGGGTGCTCGAGGAGCGCGGCCAGGGACTGGGCCTGCGGGTCTCGGTCAAGCCCAGCGGCTGCTCGGGCTACAGCTATGTCCTCGACTTCGCCGACGAAGCGGCGAATGACGACATCGCCTTCGAGGATCACGGCGTGACCGTCTTCGTTGCCCCCGATGCGCTCGAGATGCTCGACGGCAGCGAGGTCGACTATGTCTCGGAGGGGCTCAACCGCTTCTTCCGCTTCAACAACCCCAACGTCAAGGACCAGTGCGGCTGCGGGGAAAGTTTCACGGTGTGACGCGTTCACCCAGGCCCACTGCCGCGCCAGCCGGGCAATTGTTCCGCCCGTGAGGGCTGGACGATTGTTCAACGCCCGCCGGGAGCGTTATACTCTGCGCCCACTGTTCATGCGCTGAATCGTCGTGCCGCCCTGGCGTGCGACGTCAAACGCACCTTTATTCGTAGCGCCGCGCCGCGCTGGCTTCTCTTCGAGACCTGCGCGGCGTGGCGCTATCCCCATACGCACTGCCAACGGAGACAGGCCCCATGGCAACTGAACGCACTCTGTCCATCATCAAGCCCGACGCCGTCGCCAAGAACGCCATCGGTGAGATCATTGCACGCTTCGAGAAGGCCGGCCTCCAGGTCGTGGCCGCCAAGATGTTGCACCTCTCCGAAGAGAAGGCCGGCGGTTTCTACGCCGAACACAAGGAGCGTCCCTTCTTCAAGGATCTGGTCGGTTTCATGACCTCCGGCCCGGTCGTCGTGCAGGTGCTGGAAGGCGAAGATGCCATCGCCAAGAACCGTGACCTGATGGGCGCCACCAATCCCAAGGAAGCGGCCCCGGGCACCATCCGCGCCGACTTCGCCGAGACCATCGATGCCAATGCCGTACATGGCTCCGACTCTCCGGCCTCCGCCGAGCGGGAAATCGCCTATTTCTTCGGTGCCGACGAAATCTGCCCGCGCTGAGGGAACGCTGATTTATTGCTGCGCTCGCGACAGAAATCAGCAGCCCCCTATGGCAGCGACTCTGCCCCGCCATTTTTCTGCCACAGACACGCTGACCGCCATGACTGCTACCACCGCCCAACGCACCAACCTTCTCGGCATGACTTGCGAGGAGCTGGAAGCGTTCTTCCTCTCCATCGGCGAGAAGAAGTTTCGTGCCGCCCAGGTGATGAAATGGATTCACCACGAAGGTTGTGACGACTTCGCGGCCATGACCAACCTGTCCAAGGCGCTGCGCACACGCCTGGCCGAGGTGGCCGAGATTCGTGGGCCCGCGGTGGTCTATGAGGGCACCTCCAGCGACGGCACCCGTAAGTGGGTGCTGGAG
>SKVX01000009.1 GCA_007129225.1 Halomonas sp. | reverse complement strand
GCGAGATCATCGACGACCTGCGGGCCCTGGGCCTGACCTGGAAAGAGGAGGCGGTCGGCGAACGCCCCCAGCCCCTGGCCGGCCAGACCTGGGTGCTCACCGGCACCCTGGAGAGCATGACCCGAGACGAGGGCAAGGAGCGTCTCCAGGCGCTCGGCGCCAAGGTGGCCGGCAGCGTCTCGAAGAAGACCGCCGCCGTGGTGGCGGGCCCCGGTGCCGGCAGCAAGCTCGCCAAGGCGGAGCAGATGGGGGTGCCGGTCCTCGACGAGGCGGGCTTCCTGGAGCGCCTCGAAGCCTGGGAAAACGACAGGGAGGCAAGGCAATGAACGACGGTCGCTTTATCGAGGTGCCTTATCGCATGCTGCCGCCCGAGACCCTGGAGGCGCTGCTCGAGGCCTTCGTTACCCGGCAGGGCTACGACACCACCGACACCGGCGAGGGCATGCGCGGCTGGGTCGGCGAGCTCAGGAAGCAGCTCGAGCGGGGCGAACTGCTGATCGCCCACGACCTGCAGACCGAGACCACCGAGGTGATGACCCTCGCCCAGTGGCGCGCCTTCGGCCGCGACCTGGCGGATGACGAAGAGGAGGGGTAACGCCTTGCGACCATTGTTCAGTCTCGATGGGCGCGAAATGTAACAGAGAATTGATCCAAATCATTTGATTAATATTCTCAACACTAATGATGAGATTTCTGGTACTTCAGGAGAAATCTCTCATCTAGGGTAGTGGTTTGCTGGCTCCTGTCTCGAAGGATGGGTTTGCAATGCTGACCATGGTTCGATCGTTTCTCACCTGCCTGAGGACCCTCAAGGGGTTCGTGCTGATGGCCATCCTGTCGGCCTCGCTGGCGGTCTTCCTGGGTGTGACCCTGGTCGTCACGCTGCTCTACGAGGACATCCTGGCACGCCAGGCCGAGCAGACCTCCGACACCCTGGCGCGGCAGAGCTTCAATGCCATGCTGCAGGTCATGCGCCAGGGCTGGAGCCGGGAGCAGATGGAAGCCTTCATTGAGGAGACCCGGCGTGCCCATGAGGGCTCCGGCTATCGTTTCGAGTTCTATCGGGGCGACCGGGTCGCGGAGCGTTACGGCGAGGTCGAGCAGCCCGACATGGATATCGTCATTCGTTCGGCATTGGCGTCCGGCGGCGAGCGGGTGTGGCGGGAAGACGGTACGGTCCGGCGCATCATGCCGCTGATCGCCCGCTCCGACTGCCTGGCATGCCACCAGAACGCGGCCAGCGGCGACGTGCTGGGCGTCATCGACATCCAGCACGACATGGCACCAATCAGCCGTGAGATGCGGCAGAACTACGTGGCGATGTTCATTGTCGCCTCCCTGTTGATCCTGCTGCTGGCGGTGGCGATCTCGACGCTCTTCGCCGGGCGCATCCGTGGCTCTCTGGATAGCTTCCGCTCGCGCCTGGCGTCGGTCAACTCGGTGGAGGACTTCCGCCAGCTGGACATTAGTGATATCGATGTCCACTTTCACGAACTCAACAGTGCCTACCAGCACGTCAATGCCCTGGTTGGGCGGCTCAAGGACGTGGCCGTCGACAAGGACATCCTCGAGTTCGAGATTCGCCTGCTCAGCAAGTTCATCATCACCTCGGAAGTGGTTCGAGACTGGCGCGAGTTCATCAAGGAGCTGCTGTCGGAGATCAATACCATCATGCCGGCCCACACCCTGGTGACGATCTTCCAGGTGGAGGAAGAGGGCTACGAACTGGAGATATTCTGGTATCACGAAGTGGTGGCGGAAACCCGTGAAACCTTCGAGCGAATTCTCACCCAACTGGTGGAAGGCAAGCCCCACGGCGCGGGCGCCACCGTGCTGAAAGTGATCCACCATACCGTGCACCCCTGCGGCGATGGCGAGCCCATGGCGGCGGAGCTCACCCCCGAGGACATTCGCCTGCAGACCAAGTCGCTGCTGCTCGAAGCGCCCAAGATCGGCGGCATCGTGGGTATCGGGGTGCAGTCGGACCTGGCCCAGGACCCGATCCGCCATATCGTCATCGACGGCATCCTGTCGACGCTGCTCAACCTGGTCGGCTCGGTCAAGGCGATCTACAAGTACACCCAGGACCTGGAGTTCTACGCCACCCGGGACCCGCTTACCCAACTGCACAACCAGCGTATCTTCAAGGACATGCTCAACTACGAGGTGGGCCGCTCGACCCGGCACCAGGATCATTTCAGCCTGCTGATGCTCGACCTCGACAATTTCAAGACGGTCAATGATCGGCACGGCCACGCTTTCGGCGACCAGTTCCTGCAGGCGGTTGCCGAGACACTGTCGGCATCGGTGCGCCCCGGCGACTTCCTGGCCCGCTACGGCGGCGACGAGTTCACCATCATCCTGCCGGAGACCGAGCAGCAGCAGGCCTACTCCGTGGGGCTGCGCATCGCCGACAGCCTGACCAGTCAGGTACTGACCGCCCCGGACGGCTCCACGGTCAGGGCGACCACCTCCATCGGCATTGCCAGCTACCCGAGTCATGCCAGCAATCCCCACGACCTCTTCCTGATGGCCGACAACATGATGTACAAGGCCAAGCGAAAGGGGAAGAACTGCATCGCCCTGCCGGACAGCGAGGAGGTGGCGGCGGTGTTCCGCGAGGTGGGCGAGAAGAACCAGATGGTGCTCAGCGCACTCGAGGAGCAGCGTATCGTGCCCTATTTCCAGCCCATCGCCGATGTGCGCACTGGCCAGGTGAACATCCACGAGCTACTGATGCGGATCCAGGTGGACGACCGCATCGTGCCCGCCGGGGAGTTCATCGATATCGCCGAGAGCATCGGCGTCATCCACAAGATGGATTACCTGCTGATCGAGAAGGCCTTCGCCCAGATCCACGAACAGGGCTACGAAGGCATGCTGTTCATCAACCTGTCGCCCAAGTCGCTGATCATCGGCGAGTTCATCGGGCATATCCACCAGTTGGCCATCGACCATGACATCTTGCCCGAACGCATCGTCTTCGAGCTGACTGAACGCGAAACCGTCAGCAACCTCAAGCTGCTGGAGAAGTTCGTGCTCGACCTCAAGCTCGAGGGCTTCAATTTCGCCATCGACGATTTCGGCTCAGGCTACTCCTCCTTCCGCTACCTCAAGCAGTTCCCCATCGATATGATCAAGATCGAAGGGGAGTTCATACGCAACATGCTCAACGACGAGAAGTACATGGCCTTCGTCAAGAGCATCGTGACCCTGGCCCAGGCCCTGGGGGTCAGAACCGTCGCTGAGTTCATCGAGGACGAGGAGGTGCTGGCCGCCGTGGCGGCGCTAGGCATCGACTTCGGCCAGGGCTATCACCTGGGTCGCCCCGCACCGCACTTCACCGGCGCCTGCCGGATCCGGGATATGACCCCGGGCTGACCGATCGGCCTGCCGTACTGTCACGGTACAGGCTTGCCCTGGATCAGGTCGCGAATGATCCGCCGCCCCGGATGCAGGTGATCCACCAGCGGCCACTCCAGCGGCAGCGGCTCGTCGCAGATCCGCGAGGCGATCAGTTCGGCGCACAGCGGTGCGCTGGCCAGGCCGCGTGAGCCGTGGGCGGCGCTGATCCACAGCCCCTGATGGTGGCGCCCGGGAACATCCGGCACCCGCGTGGCGTCCTTGGCCAGGGTGGCGTAGTCCTCGCGCCAGGCGACGGCATCGGGCACCGGGCCGCAGTAGGGCGACTTGTCCGGGCTTGCCGCCCGCACCCCCACGCGCGCAGCAAGCTTCTCCGGCGATAGCTCGGCACCGGCCTTGCGTAGCGCCGCCACGAAGTGTGGCAGGCCCCGCTCCAGCTCCGCCAGGTTGGCGGCGTGGTCGGCCTCGCGCTCTGCCGGGTCGGTGTCCCCCGGGCCGAAGGTGGCGCCGAAATTGAGCACCCCATCCGCCGGCGGTGGCACATAGCCGCCGGCGCACACCACGCGGCCCAGCGCGGGAGCCCCTTCGGGTAGCGCTAGCTGGCTGACCTGGCCGCGTACCGGCTGCAGCGGCAGTGCCGATGTCTGCGAGAACCTGGCGGCTTCGCTGGCGGTGGCGACCACCACCTGGTCCGCCTCGATGCGCGCCCCGCCGGCCAGGGTCAGCGTCCAGCCCGTCTCGCCACCCACCAGCTCCGTCACCTCGCCGCGGCGAAAGCCGATGCCGGGCGTCCTGGCCAGTTGCACACAGAGCGCCAGCGGCTTGACCCAGGCGGCACCGGGGTAGTCCAGTGCGGGTGTGTCGATCCTGATGCCTGCGGCGGTGCTGGCCGCCTCGGCATCGAGCCCGCGCACCACGCTCTCCGGCAAGGGGTGGTTGTCCAAGAAACGTGCCTGGCGCCCCTGCTCCTTCTCGCTCAGGGCCAGCTGCAGCACGCCACTGGGCTGCCACAGCACCTGCTGCGGGTCGAGATTGGCCAGCCAGCGCCGGCTGTGGAGCAGGCCGGCCAGGTAGGCGCGACTCTGCAGGTTGGTCTCCACGGCGAGCTTGACGTAGAGGACCCCCTGCAGGTGAGTGGTGCCCAGCTCGGCCCGGTCGAAGCGGTCGACCAGCGTCACCGCGACGCCGCGCCGGGCCAGGGCGGCGGCGACGCTGGCACCGGCGATGCCGGCGCCGATCACCGCCACGTGGCGCGCCGGGCGTGGCAACGGAGGGCGGAACCAGGGCGTGCGCTCCCGGCGGGCGTCGGCGGTCGGCGAGGCGATCTCGCCGGCCAGCATTTCGCGCTTGCGCCCGATGCCGGGCACCTTGCGCCAGGCGAAGCCAACCTCGGCCAGCCCGCGCTTGACGACCCCGGCACAGGTGAAGGTGGCGAAGGTCGCCCCGGGGCGGGAGCGTGCCGCCAGGGCGGCGAACAGCTCGGGCCGCCACATCCCGGGGTTCTTCGACGGCGCGAAGCCGTCCAGGAACCAGGCGTCGACCCGGCCCTCGAGCAGCGCCAGGCGCTCGGCGGCATCGCCGAAGTGCAGGTCCAGCGTGACCCGCTCGTCGAGCCACAGCCGATGCACCCCGGCCACCGGCTCGGGCCATTGGCGAATCAAGCGCTCCGTGCGTCCGCTCAGGTCGGGCCAGGCGGCGAGGGCCCGTGCCAGGTCTTCCCGGCTCAGCGGGTAGCGTTCGGTGGAAACCAGGTGCAGTCGCGCCTCCGGCGGGGCGTGGGCATCGAAGCAGGCCCAGGCACAGAGCATGTTGAGCCCGGTGCCGAAGCCCGTTTCACCAATGACGAAGGGCCTTCCGCCCCGCCAGCCGGCGAAACGGCGGGGCAGGTCGTTGCCGGCGAGGAAGACGTGCTCGGTTTCCGCCCGGCCATCATGGCGGGAGAAATAGACGTCGCCAAAACGGGTCGACAGCGGGCCGGCCACGCCGGTCTCGTTGGTCGGCCAGTCGAGTTGGGCAGTCTCGAGACCGGCGAGCGGGGGGAGGGTGGACACGACAACTCCTGCAAGCGGGCAGCGCGCCAGGGCCGGCACGCGCTGCTCATTATGTGATCGATTCCATTTCAGCGGGCTGCCATGGGGGATAGCGGCAGGCATCCGCGGCGTTTCAACAGTGTTATCCACAGGAGCTGTGGGTAAGACGCTGTGGGTAACCGGCGCCTCGATAGCCCGCGATGAACAGCGCTGCCTGGGTCCGTCAGGGGTGGTCGGGTGCCGCCTCTTGGGGCGGATCTCGAAAGCGGCTATCTCGCCGCCCTCGATCTCAGGCACCCGCTGCCGGTGGGCAGCGTCGGTGTCTCCTACTCGCCGCTGCGCAACCTCTCGCCGGCCGCAGCCTTCTTCCTGCGTGGCCTGCGCGATATCGGGGCGCTGATCGATGCACAGGCACCGGCCGGC
>SKVX01000556.1 GCA_007129225.1 Halomonas sp. | reverse complement strand
CATGCTTACCTGGTTGAGGTGGTGCCGCACGAGATGGCCCACTGGCTGGTGCACCACCTCAGCGATGGCCACCGGGCCCGCCCCCATGGGCGCGAGTGGCGCACGGTGATGCAGCGGCTTTTCGGTCTCGAGCCCCGGGTGACCCATGCCTTCGATACGGGGCGGGCCAGCCCTGCGCCATTCCGCTACGTCTGTCATTGCCGTGAACACGCCTTCACCAAACGCCGTCATTCCCTGGCGAGGGAGGGGCGAGGCTATCGCTGCCGTCATTGTCGTCAGACCTTGGTCTATCAGCCGTTTGTAGAGCGCTAAAACTCTATCCAACTATTTGAAAAGAAAAAGAAAAATCTTGATACCAAGGTCTAAGGGGAAGGTCGTTACAGGAGGTATATGCTGGAGGGACATCATGGTGCCGGCGCAACCAACAATAATGCTGCCGGCGGTATCCACAGAGAGTGGGGCATCTCCTGGAAGAGGCTATTCAATGACCGAACAGCAGAAAGTCCATCCGGTAAGCGACGACTTTGCCGCCAACGCCTGGGTCGACAAGGAAAAGTATCAGGCCATGTACCAGCAGTCCGTTGACGACCCCGAGGGGTTCTGGGCGGAGCAGGCCAAGCGTGTTGACTGGATCAAGGCGCCGACCAAGATCAAGAATACTTCCTTCGATTCGCATAACGTCGATATCCGCTGGTTCGAGGATGGTACGCTGAACGCCAGTGTGAGCTGCCTTGATCGCCACCTGGAGACGCGCGGCGACCAGACCGCCATCATCTGGGAAGGCGACGACCCCAAGGATGCCAAGCACGTCAGCTATCGTGAGCTGCACGCCAAGACCTGTCAGCTGGCCAACGCGCTCAAGGAACTCGGCATCGGCAAGGGCGATGTCGTGACCCTGTACATGCCGATGATTCCCGAAGCGGCCGTGGCCATGTTGGCCTGCGCTCGCATCGGTGCCGTGCACTCCGTGGTGTTTGGCGGCTTCTCCCCGGACGCTCTTGCCCAGCGCATCAATGGCGCCGATTCCAAGCTCGTCATCACTGCCGATGAGTCGGTGCGTGGCGGGAAGCAGGTGCCGCTCAAGGACAACGTCGATGCGGCCCTGACCCGCAAGGGCACAGAGATGTGCGAAACGGTGCTGGTGGTCAAGCGTACAGGCGGCGAGATCGAATGGAATCAAGGCCGTGACGTCTGGTATCACGACCTGGTCGACAAGCAGGCCAGCGACTGCCCGGCGGAGGAGATGAACGCCGAGGATCCACTGTTCATTCTCTATACCTCCGGCTCCACCGGTGCGCCCAAGGGCCTCAAGCACACGACTGGCGGTTACCTGGTCTACGCCAGCCTGACCCACCAGTACATCTTCGACTATCAAGACGGCGAGGTTTACTGGTGTACCGCCGACGTGGGCTGGGTCACCGGCCACAGCTATATCGTCTATGGACCGCTGGCCAACGGCGCCACCACGTTGATGTTCGAGGGCGTGCCGAGCTATCCGAGCCACGGCCGCATGGGCGAAATCGTCGACAAGCACAAGGTCAACATTCTCTATACCGCGCCGACCGCCATCCGTGCCTTGATGGCCCACGGTGATAGCGTGATGGACTCCAGCAAGCGTGAAAGCCTGCGACTGCTCGGCTCGGTGGGCGAGCCGATCAATCCCGAGGCGTGGGAGTGGTTCTACCGCGTTATAGGCAACTCCAAGTGTCCGATCGTCGATACCTGGTGGCAGACCGAAACCGGCGGCATCCTGATTTCGCCGCTGCCCGGCGCCATGGACCTCAAGCCGGGATCCGCCACGCTGCCGTTCTTTGGCGTGATGCCGGCATTGGTCGACAGTGAGGGCAACGAACTCGAGGGTGTTGCAGACGGCAACCTGGTGATCCTGGACTCCTGGCCCGGTCAGGCACGCTCGATCTGGGGCGATCACGACCGCTTCGTTCAGACCTACTTCTCCACCTACAAGGGGATGTACTTCACCGGTGACGGCTGCCGTCGCGATGAGGATGGCTACTACTGGATCACCGGTCGGGTTGACGATGTGCTCAACGTTTCCGGTCACCGCATGGGTACCGCCGAGATCGAGTCCTCGCTGGTGGCCCATGATGCCGTGGCCGAGGCCGCCGTGGTCGGCTTCCCCCATGACATCAAGGGTCAGGGCATCTACATCTATGTGACCCTGACTGATGGCGTTGAGCCCAGCGATGAACTCAAGAAAGAGTTGACTCAGTGGGTGCGCAAGGACATTGGGCCGATCGCCTCTCCCGACGTCATCCAGTGGGCGCCGGGCTTGCCCAAGACGCGGTCTGGCAAGATCATGCGCCGTATCCTGCGCAAGATTGCTGCCAACGAGACCGATGGCCTTGGCGATACCAGTACCCTGGCCGATCCGAGCGTGGTGGACGACCTGATAGAGAACCGCGCCGTTCGCTAACCATCCTGTCCATGACACTCTTCGCCGGCCCTTGTGGCCGGCGTTTTGCTTCTGGTTGCCTCTACCTGCCTGTGATTCGTCATAGGTGGGTCACTCCTTCTCGGCAATGCCGGCGCGCTTGAGCAGATCCGCATCCAATGGGCGTGCCGCCTCGCTGAAATCCGCCCAGGGGTCTTGTCGCAGGGCCGATAGCCGGCGCCGCAGATTCTTGACGTGGTAGCGGTCGGCGCGCATCGCGGCGTTGAGTTCGTCCCGGCGGATCGGCACGGCGACCGGCGCCCCCTTGCGTGCACGTACCGTATAGGAGGCCACCGCCGTCGCCCCGCGCCCGTTTCGCAGGTAGTCGATGAAAATGCGTCCCTCTCGCTTGGCCTTGGACATGTTGGCGGTCAGCCACTTGGGATCGTCCTTGGCATGGGCCTCGGCGACGCCCTTGGCGAAGGCCCTGGCCTGATCCCACCCAGCGCATGGTTCGAGCGGTACGACGAGGTGCAGACCCTTGCCGCCGGTGGTGCGAACGAATGCAGTCAGCCCCAGCGACTCGATGCGCTCGCGCAGGGTGCCGGCGACGCGTAGGATCTCCTTCCAGGCGATGCCTTCGCCTGGGTCGAGGTCGAAGACCAGGCTGTCTGGATGTTCGAGGTCGTCGATGCGGCTGCCCCAGGGGTGTATCTCCAGTGCCCCGGCCTGCACCAGGCCTACAAGATCGGCGGCGGTTTCCACATAGACATATTCCGCGCTGCCCTTCTTCTCGAGCACGTCGATTCGGGGAACGCTGTCAGGGATGGCGCGGTCCGGGTGCTTCTGGAAGAAGCATTCGTCGTCGCGTCCCTCGGGGCAGCGCACCAGCGACAGCGGTCGTCGGACCAGGTGGGGTAGAACCCATTCCTGTATCTGGTCATAGAAGCGCGCCAGGTCGAGCTTGGTCAGGCCCTGCTCTGGGAACAGTACGCGGTCGGGGCTGGTCAGGCGTACCCCTAGCAACGAGGCCTCATCTGCATTGTCTGCCGAGACCCAGGTGTTATCACGATCCTCGGCGATTTCGTTCATGCTGCGCCCGCTGAAGATGCTGACATCGAGCTCGACGGTGAGTGAATCATCCATGCGCGGCTTGTCGTCGTGGTGCTTGATCAGCAGCCAGTTGCGCCCGTGCTTGTCCTGGCGCTTGTCGCTCATCCGGGTCAGGGTCCAGCTGCCCTTGAGGCGCTCGCCGTCGAGCTCGATGTCGAGGCGATCCTTCGTTGACTTGCCCTTGGCCTGCCAAGTGCCACGATCCCACAGCATGACGGTGCCGCCGCCGTAGGACTTCTCGGGGATGACACCCTCGAAGTCGGCATACTCCAAGGGGTGGTTCTCTACCTCGACGGCCAGGCGTTTCTCACCTGGCTCAAGGCTCGGCCCCTTGGGCAGGGCCCAGCTTCTGAGCACGCCATCCTGCTCCAGTCGCAGGTCGAAGTGGTCCTGGCTCGCCGCATGCTTGTGCATGACGTAGCAATGGCCCGACTTCGCATCGGCTCTCCCTGAGCCGGTGGGCTCGCGGGTCTGCTCGAAATCGCGCTTGCGTCGATACGCCTTGATTTTTTCCATCGGCATCATCCTTGGCCGCTGTGCTCTCGGCAGGAAGCCACGCTTTCAGACTAGCTCCACTCTGCCCTAGCGCAAATGCTCACACCGCACCGGGCCCTGCCACCGGCTTTCTCCAGGAGGCGGTCCACTGGTATGACTTCTGGCTGAAGGGCAAGGAGAACGGCATCATAGAAGAACTCATGCTGCGCGCCTGGCTATCACCCGAGCCGGTGCAGGTGGATAGCTATCCCTCGGGGTGCGCACTGACTATTGCCCGTGCGAACCCCCGCGGCACGGCCCTGTGACTGGGAAATGTAGGGTGTGGCAAGGGCCGGTAGTCCTTGGCTCTTGGCGATTGCGTTGGAGGAGGGCCATGACAGGTAGGTGTATTGGCCCAGCGTGAGTCAATGTTGAAACCGTGTAATTGCTTCTCGATGTGATGGTTTCGTCAGTGTCCATGAGATGGCCTCAAGCCTGTCCAGAGAGGGCGCGGACAAGGGGAATTGACCTGGGTAGAGTGATTGTTGACAAATATGGCCATGAGCTTGGGAAAGCTTCGGCGCATGGGGTAACATGCTGTTATCGATTGATGAGCCCAGTGAGTCGGCCCTTGGCCCACTGCTCGAGGAACCGGAGGAGAATCCATGGCGTTTGCCCAGAAATTCATCGTTGCAGATGATCATCCGCTGTTCCGTGCAGCCCTGACCCAGGCGCTGCGCCAACTGGCGCCCCAGGCCGAAATCGTCGAGTCCGATACCATGGCGGCGACCAACGAGGTGGTGACACGTCATCCCGATGCCGACCTGATCCTGCTCGATCTCCATATGCCGGGCGCACATGGTTTCTCTGGGCTGATCCAGCTGCGTGGCCAGACCCCCGACATCCCGGTGGCGGTGGTCTCCGGCAGTGACGAACCCTATGTGGTGCGCCGGGCCATCGACTATGGTGCGTCGGGCTTCATTCCCAAGTCATCTTCCCTGGCGCTGATTGCAGAGGCGGTGGGCGAGATCCTGGATGGTGAGGTATGGCTTCCCAAGGAACTGGCGGATGCCATGGGTGATTCCAACGAGGAAGAGACGCGCTTCGCCGAAGCCATCGCCTCGTTGACCCCGCAGCAGTTCCGGGTGCTCAACATGCTTACCGAGGGTCTGCTCAACAAGCAGATCGCCTATGAACTGAGCGTCTCCGAGGCGACCATCAAGGCCCATGTCACGGCTATCCTGCGCAAGCTGGGCGTACACTCCCGTACCCAGGCGGTGATCGCCGCCCAGAAGCTCGAGGTGGAGCCGCCTAGAGTCGAGTCCTGAGCGATTCGCGCCGAGCATCGATGCAAGTTAAAACCGCCGGATGTTGCCATCCGGCGGTTTTTTGTGTCCTGGGGGCTTGCTGGCCATGCCGGGGGAGGGCGAAACGGAGGTCATTCGCCAGGGATGGCGAATGTAGCGCCCAGGGATGGGTTCACAGCGCCTCCGTGGAGCCCTCCTCCTTATGGCCTGCGCTAATTCTCCTGCCTGGTGGCGCGGCTGGCTTGTAGTGTGCGAGTCAGCAGGGCGCGCAGGGCGGCAGGGCGTACCGGCTTCTGCAGCAGGTGGTAGCCCGAGCGACGGATCACTTCGGCCACCTCTTCGGTGCGATCGGCGGTGATCACGATGCCCGGCACGGCGCCTTCAAGGCGTTCGCTCAATGCTTCCAGGGCCATCAGCCCGGTGACCTCATTGTCCAGATGGTAGTCGGCCAGGATGGCATCCGGTTCGCCGTCCAGGTTGCGCAGGACCGACTTGGCACCACCGATGCTGGTGGCGGTGAGCACGTCGCAGCCCCACCCTGAGAGCAT
>SKVX01000239.1 GCA_007129225.1 Halomonas sp. | reverse complement strand
TGGCGACCAGCGAATCGGCGGTGGAGAAGTAGCCCAGGCTGCGCTCGACGATGCGCCGCTCGTCCGCGGTGAGCCCTTCCTGGCTCTTCCACAGGGCGATATCGGCGTTCATGTTCACTTCCTGGGGCATCCAGTGGTTAGCGCTGCCGTCCAGGTACTTCTGCCAGGCCCATTCGTACTTGAACGGCACCAGCTGGTTGAGGTCGGCGCGGGCGTTGATCATCTGCTTGTCGCTGACCTCGATGCGCGCCGCGCCCATCTCCAGCTCCTCGAGGCCGGCGGCGACGTCGAGCTCCTCCAGCGACTTGCGCGCGCGCTCGATGCGGTCGGCCTCGGCGACCACGTAGTTGCCGCCGGCTTCCTTGACCTCGCTAGCTTCAGCGGGGGCGCTCTGCTGCGGCTTGGCGGCGGGCGCCGGGGCTGCCTGTGCCGGCTTGTCGGCAACGGCAGTCTCGTCTTCGTTGAATTCGTCCCAGTTCAGCATTTCGATTTCCCTCAGGTTTGGTGCGGGCTATCGCGGCTTGATCTATCACTCGAGGCTGATCCGGCGACAAGCCATCGAGGAGGCGCTATAAACCCATCCCTGGGCGCTACCGACGCCATCCCTGGCGTAGGACCTCCTCTTGGCTTGCCCCCGGCGCCTCTCGCTTCACTGGCTGCAATAACCCAAGGCGTGATGGCGAGGAAGGCGATTGGCCGCCTCCGACGCTACTGGCAGGCTTCGCAGCCCAGGTCATCGATCTCGGAGGCGCTGGGCGCGCGTGAACCGCTGCCCGCCTTGCCGCTCAGGAAGTCCTCGATGCCCCGCGGCTCGGAAGCGGCCGGCGCGCTGGGCGTCGGGGTCGGCTCCGGCGCACCGCCGTTGCTCACGGCGTTCAGGGTGCCGCGCTCCACGGTGGACTTCTCCACCGAGGTGGCGCCCAAGGCGCGCAGGTAGTAGGTGGTCTTCAGGCCGCGGAACCAGGCCATACGATAGGTCACGTCGAGCTTCTTGCCGGAAACCCCCTTGATATAGAGGTTCAGCGACTGGGCCTGGTCGATCCACTTCTGGCGGCGTGAGGCCGCTTCCACCAGCCACTTGGGCTCCACCTCGAAGGCGGAGGCGTACTTCGCCTTGAGGTCGTCCGGCACCCGGTCGATGGGCTGGACGCTGCCGTCGTAGTACTTGAGGTCGTTGATCATCACCTCGTCCCACAGGCCGCGCTCCTTCAGGTCATTGACCATGAAGGCGTTGACCACGGTGAACTCGCCGGAGAGGTTCGACTTCACATAGAGGTTCTGGTACGTCGGCTCGATGGACTGGGTGACGCCGCAGATGTTGGAGATCGTCGCCGTAGGCGCGATCGCCATGACGTTGGAGTTGCGCATGCCCTGCTTGGCGACCTTGCCGCGGATGCGTCCCCAGTCCTGGGTGCTGGAGGTGTCCACCTCGATGTACTGCTCGCCGCGCTCGACCCTGAGCTTCTCGATGGAATCGATGGGCAGCACGCCCTGGCTCCAGAGCGAGCCCTCGAAGCTCTCGTAGCGGCCGCGTTCGGCGGCGAGATCGCTGGAGGCCTCGATGGCATGGTAGCTGACCAGCTCCATGGAGCGGTCGGCGAACTCGATGGCTCCGTCGCTGGCGTAGGCGATGCCCAGGGCGTAGAGCGCATCCTGAAAGCCCATGATGCCCAGCCCCACCGGACGGTGCTTGAAGTTGGAGTTACGGGCCTGGGGCACCGCGTAGTAGTTGATGTCGATGACGTTATCGAGCATGCGCAATGCGGTACGTACCGTCTTGCCCAGCTTCTCGTTATCGAGCTGGCCGTCGGACACGTGCTGGGCCAGGTTGACCGAGCCCAGGTTACAGACCGCAATCTCGTCGACGCTGGTGTTGAGCGTGATCTCGGTACAGAGGTTCGAGGAGTGCACCACGCCGGCGTGCTGCTGCGGGCTGCGCAGGTTGCACGGGTCCTTGAAGGTGATCCACGGATGGCCGGTCTCGAACAGCATCGAGAGCATCTTGCGCCACAGGTCCTTGGCGCGGACACGCTTGTAGAGCTTGAGCTGACCGCTGTAGGTCATCGCCTCGTACTCTTCGTAGCGCTTCTCGAAGGCGGCGCCATAGAGGTCGTGCAGGTCCGGACAGTTGGAGGGCGAGAACAGCGTCCACTCCTTGTCGTCGAAGACCCGCTTCATGAACAGGTCCGGCACCCAGTTGGCGGTGTTCATGTCATGGGCGCGGCGACGGTCGTCACCGGTGTTCTTGCGCAGGTCGAGGAACTCCTCGACGTCCAGGTGCCAGGTCTCCAGGTAGGCGCAGACCGCGCCCTTGCGCTTGCCGCCCTGGTTGACCGCCACCGCGGTGTCGTTGACCACCTTGAGAAAGGGCACCACGCCCTGGCTCTTGCCGTTGGTGCCCTTGATGTAGGAGCCCAGGGCGCGCACCGGCGTCCAGTCGTTGCCCAGGCCGCCGGCCCACTTGGAGAGCAGGGCGTTGTCGCGGATGGCGCTGTAAATGCCATCCAGGTTGTCGGGCACGGTGGTGAGATAGCAGGAGGAGAGCTGGCTGCGCAGGGTGCCGGCGTTGAACAGCGTCGGCGTGGAGGCCATGTAGTCGAAGCTGGAGAGCAGCTCGTAGAACTCGATGGCGCGGCCTTCGCGGTCCTCCTCGTTCAGCGAGAGGCCCATGGCGACGCGCATGAACATTACCTGGGGCAGTTCGTAGCGCACGTCATCCTTGTGAATGAAGTAGCGGTCGTAGAGGGTCTGCAGGCCCAGGTAGGTGAAGGCGTTGTCGCGGGTATGGTCCAGTGCATTGCCCAGCCGCTCCAGGTCGAACTCGGCAAGCCTGGGGTCGAGCTGCTCGAATTCGATGCCACGGGCCACGTAGGCGTGGAAGGCCGGCTTGTAGAGCTCGGCCATCTCGCCGAAGGTGGCCTCCTCGGCCACGCCCAGGAACGACAGTGCCTCGCGGCGCAGGTTGTCCTGCAGCAGCCGGGCGGTGACGTAGGTGTAGTTGGGGTCTTTTTCGACCAGGGTGCGGGCGGTCATCATCAACGCCTGGGAGACGCCATCGACGGTAACCCCGTCGTAGAGGTTCTTCAGCGCCTCCTCGACGATACGGTTGGGGTCGACGTTGGCCAGCTCCGTACAGGCGTCGAAGACCAGGGTCTCGATCCGCCCCAGGTCGAGCGGCCGGCGACTGCCGTCCAGGGCCGTGACGTTGAGCGTCGGGTGGGGTTTCTCGATGTCGTCGCCGGCAGCGGCCCGGGCCCGAGCGTGGGCTTCACGGTAGAGGACGTAGGCGCGGGCGACCTTCTGCTCGCCGGCACGCATCAGTGCCAGTTCCACCTGGTCCTGGATGTCCTCGATGTGTACCGTGCCGCCATCGGGCATGCGGCGCTGGAAGGTTTCGGCAATGGTGCGCGAGGCTTCGGCGACAAAATCGCGCACCCGGGAGGAGGTGGCGGCGTTGTCGCCCTCCACGGCGATGAAGGCCTTGGACATGGCCACGGCGATCTTGCTGACATCGAAGGCCGCCACATCGCCGTTACGCTTGATGACGCGCAGCGTCTGGGGCGCGGTGATGGACAGGCTGGCCGCATCGGGGGTCTGGAGCTGTTCCATGGTGGGGTTTTCCCTTCCTCTCGGGGCTTTTCGTCGGGGTGACATGGGCATTGACAGCAAGGGTGTGGCTTGCTAGATGCACATCATCTTGTGGTTTGTTTGTGGGTGAACACAAGATAGAGTGCTTTTGGGCAGTCATCAAGTGGATAACCTGTGAGTGAGCTGGTGACTTCCTGTGGCATTGCCTGGCATCGGGGCTATGCTTCGCTGGTCAGGCCGTTTGGGAAACACTGCACAAATGCCTACACGAGCGAATCGCTGCGTTGCGCGGTGCCGAAACGTCGGACCGGCGGATCCTCACATATACCCCATATGCTCCGGTTCCTGTGCTCCGTGCGCCTTGCGCTTCATCTCGCTCGGCAATTTGTTCATCGTTTCCTTTGGACGCAATATCAACACAGGCAGGCGAAATGACATATTTCGGGTATCCTTGATGAAGATGGCGGGACAGGGTGTCCCGGAAATGCAAATGAATTGCCCAGCACGGGGATGACGAGGATGGCAGACAACCTGGAAAGCAGTGACATGGAACACGTGCTGATTATCGAGGACGATGTGCGCCTCGCCGAACTCACGCGGGACTACTTGGAAGCCAACGGCTTTCAGGTGACCGTGGAAGCCGAGGGCTCGCGAGGCGTCGAGCAGATCCTCGCCCTGCAGCCGGATCTGGTGATCCTCGATCTGATGCTGCCGGGTGAAGATGGCCTGTCGATCTGTCGACGGGCCAGGCCCGACTATAGCGGACCGATTCTCATGCTGACCGCTCGCACCGACGACATGGATCAGGTGCTGGGGCTGGAAATGGGCGCCGATGACTATGTCCCCAAACCGGTTCAGCCCCGGGTCCTGCTGGCACGGATGCGTGCCCTGCTGCGACGGGCGGACAACACCGAGCAGGGTGGCGACGTCCGCCTTTCCTTCGGCAACCTGGAAATCGACAGCGCGACCCGCGAAGCCTGGCTGGAAGGCGATCGCATCGACCTGACCAGCGCCGAGTTCGACCTGCTGTGGCTGCTGGCCAGCAATGCCGGCCGAGTATTGACCCGCGAGGAGATATTCAGCGACCTGCGCGGCATCAAGTACGACGGTCAGGATCGCTCCATCGACGTCCGGGTCTCGCGGATACGGCCCAAGATTGGTGACGACCCCAACCATCCGCACCGCATCAAGACGGTGCGCAGCAAGGGTTACCTGTTCGTCAAGGACGCCTGATCCATGCAGCGGTTCCTGGCCGATGGCACTTTCCTGCGCGTCTACCTGGCCCTGGCCATGGCGCTGCTGCTGACCTTCGGCCTGGCGCTGATGGGGCTGGCCCTGGTCGACCGGGTGCGTATCGAACAGTACCGCGAGCAGTTGGCCGAAGCGCCACTGCAACTCTTGACCCGAAAGGTCGCCGCTCTGCCGGCGAACGAGCGGGGTGACTGGCTGACCCAGCAGTCCGACCGGCTGGACATGCGTCTATCCCTGCGTAGCCCCGACGATGCCGGCCTGGGCTGGTTCGAGCGAAGGCGCCTGGAGCGTGGCAGTGTTCTGGTCAAGCCGGAGGACGGGGCAAACTGGCGTCTCTATCGCCGGATCGCCGGTGAGTACCGGGTGCTCGAGGCGAGGCTGTCGGGGCTCAATGAGCGCCAGCTGCGTGGCCTGGCCCAGATGCTGGGGGACTGGCTGGCCGAGGTGGAAGGCGAAGCTCGCCAGCGGCGGCTGGCCAATGTGACCACCGATGCCCTGCCGATCGAGCTCAGTGACCTGGCGCCGGAGGGGCTCGACAGCCACCAGCTGTCGCGCCTGCGTGAGGGTGATCTGGTCATCCGCCTGCTGCCTGGCCATTGGGCGCTGACGGTCTATCTTGCCGTACCGGCTCGAAATGATGGCCGGCAGTGGCTATCGATCGGTCCGGTCTCGGCCCTGGAGCCGACCCCTATCTCCCTGCTGCTGCTGGTGCTGGTGATCATGCTGGCCGTGCTGGCGGCGATCATCTACCTGATCGTGCGTGGTGTGGAAGCCCGTCTGGCGCGGCTGGAGCTGGCCGCCGGGCGCATCGCCAGTGGCCGACTCGACACCCGGGTCAAGGTCGACGGCGGTGGTTTCATCGGCCGGGTGGGGATGGCCTTCAATGCCATGGCGGCCCAGGTGCAGTCGCTGCTGCGCTCCCAGCAGGAGATGATTCGCGCCGTATCCCACGAGTTGCGCACGCCTGTTGCCCGGATTCGCTTCGCCGTGCAGATGGTCGAGGA
>SKVX01000056.1 GCA_007129225.1 Halomonas sp. | reverse complement strand
CCGGCGGGGCCGGCGGGGCCGGCGAGCACAGGGTCGATCGCACAGGCTCCGGGTGCCGCGCGAAAGGCCGACGACACAGGTCGCGTTCGGACAGCTTCCTGAGCGGCATTGCCCCCCTTTACTAACAGCTGCGCTGCGCCACCTGACTGGAGAGTGTGATGTGCTCCTCGATCAATGCGCGAGCCCCCTTCGCATCGCGGGCCAGCGCCAGTGCCACGAGCTCGCCGTGCTGTGCATCGAGCCGCTGCCTGAGCTCCGGCACGCTGGGCGCGACTCGCCGGTATCGATCGAACTGGTCGTGCAGCTGGCTGATGAAGCGCAGCAGCCAGACCGAACCGCAGGGCGCCACCAGGGCGTTATGAAAGCGCGTGTGCAGCTGTTCCCATTCACGCAACGGGGTCGAGGCCCCGGCACGGGTCAGCCGATGATTGGCCGCCAGCAACTGGGATTCCCACTCCTCATCGCCGTTGGCGATGGCACGCTCTATCGCCATTCCTTCCATCTGGCGTCGCATCTCGGCAATGTCATCGAGCTCGCTTCGGGTCAACTCAAGCACCCGAAAGCCGCGCTGGTTCTCCTGGCGCAGCAGGCCATAGGCCGCCAGCCGATTGAGCGCTTCGCGCAGCGGGCTCAGCCCCACCTGGTAGGTTTCCTTGAGCGAGCTGATCGACAACCTCTCACCGGCGCCGAACCGCCCACTTAACAGGTCCTGGCGCAGGACCTCGAAAATCCGACTGGATGCCGTAGCACCCGGCTGCTTTGCATTTTGTGTCATGGCGGGCTTCCAAAATTTTTTTGGGATTTGGTATACCGGAGTCTTGACGACTCTCTTCCGTGCGTCATATTCTAGGTCAAATAATCGATTATTACCAGGATAACACACAGCTGGATGCCGGTATGATTATGATTTTAATGCTTTTATTCCATAGCAGCCCAGCAAGGACGACCGCGCCATGAGTGCATCGACACAGGGCAGAATCTTTTTTTCCTTCCTCCGAATCGGCCTGCTGGGCTTTGGTGGCGGCCCTTCCATGATCCCTTTGGTACACCAGGAAGTGGTCAAGCGCCATGGCTGGCTGGAAGACGAAGAGTTTGCCGACATCCTGGCCATCGCCAACACCCTGCCCGGCCCCATCGCCACCAAGATGCCGGGCTACATCGGCTATCGCGTCGGCGGCCTGGCCGGCTGCATCAATGCCGTCCTTGCGGTGATCCTGCCAATGATCGTGGCCATGATCCTGATGCTGGGGCTGTTCAGCCGATACCGCGATGTCAGCTGGATCCACGGCATGGGACAGGGCGTGGTGCCGGTAGTCATGGTCATGATGGCCCAGCTCGCCTGGGATTTTCTGCACAAGTCCCGCCTGGTTCTTGGTTGGACGGTAAGCCTGGCCATGGCGGTCATCGCCGGCGGTCTCATCTATTGGGTCGGCATCCATCCGGGCTGGGTCATCGGAGCCATTCTCGTTACGGCACTGCTGCAGCCAATCTCGAAGGCGAAGGCGGCAGAGGGGACGGCGCCATGATCCATGTCGAGCTGTTCCTCGCCTTCTTCATTCCCAACATCATCGGCTACGGCGGCGGCCCGGCCATCATTCCGCTGATAGAGGCGGAAGTGGTCGGCCGCTACGGCTGGATGAGCGGCCAGGAGTTCGCTGAAATCCTGGCCCTGGGCAATGCCCTGCCCAGCCCCATCGCTACCAAGATGGCCGGTTACGTTGGCCATGAGGTCGCCGGCATCGGGGGCGCCCTGGTAGCCGTCTTCGCCACGGTCGTACCCTCGCTGCTGCTTATGCTGGGTGCGCTGGGCCTGCTTTATCGCCACCGCGACTCGCCACGGGTCAAGCGCATGAGCCAGTGGGTCCGACCCGTGATCGCCATGATGATGGCGTGGCTGGTGGCCAGTTTCTTCATGGAAGGCGTCAATGGGGCCGGCTTGGCCCACACGCTACTGATCGCTGCGGCGGCGGCTATCGCCCTGCTTCGCTTCAGAACCCACCCCGCAATCGTGGTATTGGGCGCCCTGCTCTATGGCGCCGTGATGCTGGGCTAACCCACAGGCAGCCTCGCAATAGGCTGACCATTGACCAGACTGGAGATAACTCATGCAGCCAACGTCTTGCTGAATCCCAGGCGCGAAGACGCGCCGACGCCCTTCGCCTGACCCTGGCGGAGCGGCACGGCAACAAAGGCAACGAGCGATAAAAACAACGCCTATCCAACCTGACAAACACAATCCAAGGTGCAATATGGAACAACTTGAACAGGTACAACTAACCGCGTCGCACTGGGTGTTCCTGCTGGTCATCCTGGCGATCTTCGTCTCCATCGGCTTTCGCAAAGGGGTCATCGTCCCCTCGATAATCGGTATCTTCATGCTGGGCCTGCTCGCCGAGCCTCAGCATGAAGGCCCGCTCAATCAGGTTATCTTTGCAGTACAGGTGGTCTTTCGGGCCCTGCTAAATGCCGGCACCGAACTGTTCGATATCATGCTGGTCATTGCCCTGATGGTGGCGATGCTGAAATCTCTGCAGAGCCAGGGTGCCGATCGGCTCATGGTCGTCCCCATGAAGAAACTGATGGTAGGTCCCTGGACCGCCTTCTTCGTGCTCGGCGTGACAATGTATATCGCGGCCGCCTTCTTCTGGCCCACACCTGCCGTCGCCCTGGTGGGTACCGTGCTGATCCCGGTTGCCATGCAGGTCGGCCTGCCCGCCATCGGCGCGGCCATGGCCGTGAACCTGTTCGGCCACGGCATGGCCCTGTCGGCCGACCCCATCATTCAGGGCGCCAGCCGTCTCACCGCCGGCGCCGCCGGCATCGATACCGCCACCCTGGTACCCTATACGCTGCTCTTCTCCATGACGGTCGGCGTCGTGGCCATCGGCCTTGCCTGCCTCCACCTGCGCCGCGACATGCGCTCGGGCGTGCTGCAGGCCCCCCAGTCCGATGAAGTGTTTTCACCCAAGTCGGTGGGCGCTGCCGCGGTGCAGACGACAACCACAGATGAAGAACCCGAGACCGGTCCCTATGCCCGCCTCTTCGCGGTGGCAGTACCGGTGATCCTGCTCGGCATTGCGGGGCTGATGATCTATCGCGCCCTGTTCCTGCCCGACCAGGCGATTCGCGGAGGCGGTGCAACGGCACTGCTGGGCGGCACGGCCACCGTGCTCCTGGTGCTCTCCTCCTTTGCCGCCCATGGCCATCATGCCCTCGACGGCATCAGCTCCTATACCCGTGAAGGCTTCTTCTTCGCCATCAAGATCTTCGCGCCCATCATTCCCATCGCCGGCTTCTTCTTCCTCGGCCATCCGGGACACGCTGCCGAGGTAATCGGCACCGGTGCCGCTGGGTACCTGTTCGATATCGGCAACAATATCGGACAATACATCGACGGCAACGTGATCCTGCTGGCCTTCGGCATGGCCTTCATCGGCCTGTTGTCAGGCATGGACGGCTCCGGTTTCTCCGGCCTGCCGCTGGTGGGTTCACTGTCGGCAGCGCTGGGCACTGGTGCCGGGGTCAACGTCACGGTGCTGGCGGCACTGGGCCAGGTCGCCGCGATATTCGCCGGCGGTGGTACCCTGGCAGCCTGGGCCTTTGGCGTCGCCGCCGATGCGGGTATTGCCGGGGTCAGCCCTTCGGAACTGGTCCGCCGGAACTTCATACCGGTCATCTCGGGTGTCGTCGTGGCGTCCATCCTGGCCGTGATACTGATGATATAGACAACACACTGCTGTCCAGTGAACGAGGATCCCGGCGCCTTTGTCGCCGGGATTTTTTTATCGCTGAAACGCCCGATAGAGCGCACGAGGACTTGACGGCTCCTTATTAATGGCACATGGTATACCAAAAGCCATCGAATCGAGTCACTCGACCGGGACGGCGCTAGAACGCAGTCGGATGCAGTGAAACAGAAAACGTTAGGTGACCCTATGCCCCTGATCAAGATTCACAAGAACGGCGAAGTCCATGAAGGTGAGGTCCAGCCCAAGACCAACCTGGTCGTGCGAGCCGGTATTCGCCAGTTTCCTTACCCCCATCTCAGCTACGGCTGTGGCATGGGCAAGTGTGCCAAGTGCATGTGCAAGGTGCTCAAGGGTGGGGACGCTCTTGCCGAGCCCAACTGGAAAGAGAAGAAGATGCTGGGTTCGCGCCTCCAGCAGGGCTACCGGCTCGCCTGCCAGCTCTGGGTCGAAGAAGATCTGGAGCTGGCCCAGGATGCGGCTCCCAAACCAGCCGCCCCGAAGATGCCCGGCACCACGACCCATTCCGAGTGACCTTTCAGGCGTTGCCAGTGCAGCTCCCGAGCGGGTATTCCTCAACGCACAATCCCTATCAACAGAAAAGCCCATCAGTTCACATGCCTGATGGGCTTTTTTCCGTCGGGTAGAAGAGGGCTTCGCTAGCCCAGGTACTTGATCATCACCCCCGCCGCCACCGCCGAGCCGATGACACCGGCCACGTTGGGCCCCATGGCGTGCATCAGCAGGAAGTTGTGCGGATTGGACTCCAGGCCCACCTTGTTGGCGACGCGCGCCGCCATAGGCACCGCGGAGACGCCGGCGGCGCCGATCAGCGGGTTGATCGGCATCTTGCTCATCAGGTTCATGAGCTTGGCCATCAGCACCCCGGCCGCGGTGCCGATGGCAAACGCCACCATGCCCAGCGCCATGATGCCCAGGGTCTCGACCGCGAGGAAGCTCTCCGCCATCAGCCGCGAGCCCACCGCCAGCCCCAGCACGATGGTGACGATATTGATCAGCGCATTCTGGGCCGTATCGGTCAGCCGCTCGACCACGCCGCACTCGCGCATCAGGTTGCCGAAGCAGAACATCCCCAGCAGCGGGGCCGCATCCGGCAGGAAGAGCGCCACCAGCATCAACAGCAGCAGCGGGAAGACGATCTTTTCCAGCTTGGAGACCGGGCGCAGCTGGGTCATGGCGATCTCGCGTTCACGCTTGGAGGTCAGCAGCTTCATGATCGGCGGCTGGATCAGCGGTACCAGTGCCATGTAGGCGTAGGCCGCCACGGCGATCGCGCCGAGCAGCTCCGGCGCCAGCACGCTGGAGACGTAGATCGAGGTGGGGCCGTCGGCACCGCCGATGATGCCGATGGCGGCCGCCTGGTTGAGCGAGAAGTCCATCCAGCCAAGGGTGGTCATCCCTACCGCCCCGAACAGGGTGGCAAAGATGCCGAACTGGGCCGCAGCACCCAGGAACAGCGTCCGCGGGTTGGCCAGCAGAGGACCGAAGTCGGTCATCGCGCCCACGCCCATGAAGATCAGCAGCGGCGCGATCCCCGACGCCACGGCCACGGCATAGAAGGTGTAGAGCAGCCCGTCGCCGTAGCCCACGTTCATGGCCACATCGCGTGCGGCACGTAACTGGTCGGGGGAGGCGCCGTCATCCGCGACCAGCTTGAGGGTCGCCCGCCACGCCTCCTCGCCGGCCAGTGGGTCCAGGGTCGCCCCCATTGCCGAGGCGATCTGATGCAGCACCGCCGGCCTGGCCACCTCGACTGCCTGTTCCAGCGCCGAGATGGCCAGCCCCGCCTCGGGGATGTTGGCGAGAATCCCGCCAAACCCGATCGGCACCAGCAGCAGCGGCTCGAATTTCTTGTGGATCGCCAGGTAGAGCAGCACCAGGCCCACCACGATCATGACCGCCTGGCCAGGCGTCAGATTGTAGAGGCCCGAGCCCTCCCACAGGGTCAGTAGCTTGTCCATGTGGCGTCGCCCTTAGAGCACGATCAACGCATCGCCGACGGATACGCTGTCGCCTTCGCTGACCTTGACCTCGGAGACGGTGCCGGCACTGCTTGCCCGCACCTCGGTTTCCATCTTCATGGCCT
>SKVX01000101.1 GCA_007129225.1 Halomonas sp. | reverse complement strand
GCCCCGGTGCTGGAGCGGGCCAAGGAGGCCAACGTCCGCGTACGCGGCTACGTCTCCTGCGTGCTCGGCTGCCCCTACGAAGGCGAGATCGCCCCGGCCAAGGTGGCCGAAGTCTCGAAAGCGCTCTATGACATGGGCTGCTACGAAGTGTCGCTGGGCGACACCATCGGCGTCGGCACACCCCTCGCCGCCAAGCGCATGATCGAAGCCGTCAGCCGCGACATCCCCATGGCAAAGCTCGCCGCCCACTTCCACGACACCTACGGCCAGGCGCTGGCCAACCTCTACGCCGTGCTGGAAGAAGGCATCAGCGTGGTGGACAGCTCCGTCGCCGGCCTAGGCGGCTGCCCCTACGCCAAGGGCGCCTCCGGCAACGTAGCGAGCGAAGACGTCGTCTACCTGCTCAACGGCCTCGGCATCGAAACCGGCATCGACCTCGACAAACTCGCCGAAACCGGTACCTGGATCACCCAGGCCATCGACCGGCCCAGCCGCTCGAAGGTGGGCGTGGCGCTGGCAGCGAAGTAAGAACGTGTCAGAAATGGAAAACCCCCAAGTCAGGTGGCTGACTCGGGGTTTTTTTCACTCCTGCTCACCCATACCGAAGACTACCCTCAGTCACGAATAGGGCCTGCTTCGCATCTCTAGCCGGTCCATATATCCCGTAACGTCATTGACGTGTTCCAGTGTTTCTCACCGACCATCTGTTTTACGGGTCTACCCGCAAGCAACTAGGTTACGACACAAAAGTCGTATGCTTGGGAGAGTGAATATGCGAACAAAAAAGAGAAATGGTTTAGCTTTCATGTCTCTGGTACTGGTGGCGCTCTGGTCAGCCCAGGCCAATTCCATGATGGGTGCCGACGGTCCGCCGCCCTGTGAATCGCAGGCATGCTTCGTTGAGGCGGTATCGGCCTGTAAGGCGGAAGCCAGCTTCATGACAACCACGGTCGCAAACGCCCGGGCGCAGTATCTGGTCGAGGGCAGCACCGATGACGGTCGTTGCAGAGTCGGCATGATCTACATGCAGCATCCCCGCTCCGAGTGGACTTATACTCCACTGCACTTCGTCTTAGACCGAGACGGAGACATCGGTAACGAGCTCAAGCGAACCGTCCAGGATTGCCTCTCGGGGGATGCTGATCGTGATCGGCAATGCAGTGGCCCTCTGCTTGAGCAATTGAGCCACCCGCAATAGTAGCGGCCGAAGCAGATACGGCGGAACGGTCAACCGACAACTGACAGACGGCTCCAATACTCGAGTCGACTGCTTTCCTCGTGCCGATTCCTGATGACTCCACTACAGCCTGTACGGCCTTGAAGGAGCCCCTTCAGGCTGCGCAGCGCTGACGGCGAACGAAATATGGTGCCAGGCGAAAGAGATAAAGTCATTTGACCTCAATCAACACGGAGCCCACGGATTGGCTGTATGGTCTGCGGCCGTGACCCCTGTGCTACCAAACCAGGGCAACCTTTGCCTTTCGAGGCATGGATGCTGCGAACTTTTTTCAATAAGGTATGTTATGGATACTGGCGGAGGCGAGAGATTGCCTCACGGACATACTAAAAAGAACGCAACCGGTCATGAGCCCGCCTGGGAATAGCACGTGCTAAAATCCAAGCTCTTTCTCAAGACGTATGCTGGCATTATCGCCTGTGTGCTGGTGTTTGCCGGTGTCACCTACTTGTCGTCTGTACCCTGGCTTCGGGATCTCCTCGAACACCAGGAGGAGCGCACCGGCAAGGTAGTCCTCGACAACGTTTACGAGCTCGCCTCCAGCGCACAGCAAGAAATCCTGGCGTGGCAGGAATCAGCCTTGCGCCTGCGCCGCCACGACCTCCACCATCTTCTCCAACTCGTCGAGACGGGTACCGGCCGTCTGGAAGCGCAAAACGGTGCCCAACACGTTAACACCGAGACGGCAACGGCAATGCTGCTTGAGAGCATTCGCCTTGTTGAAGACGAGCAGAGTAACAGTGGGATCGGCTACATAGAGGAGGAGGTTGCTGCGCGCAAGGTCATCTTGACCGAGCGCCTGCGCCGGCACTTGCACGAAACCCGCATCGCCGATTCAGGCTACCTGTTCGTATTCGATAGCGAACATGAGATGGTCATCCACCCCAACCCGAACATCGAGGGTGTCAACGTCCGTGAATTGCTCAACCCGATCAGCAATCGCTCGCTCTCGAGCGAACTGATGGCGGCAGCGGATACGCCGGGCGACCGGGTCGTCTACAAGTGGGACAAGCCGAGCGATCCTGGCAATTATATCTACGACAAGGTGTCCTGGGTCCGCTATCTGCCCGAGTTCGACTGGTACATCGCCTCCTCGGTCTACCGCGAGGAGCTACAGCGTACCGGCAACCAACTGACCGCGAGAATACTGGTCATCGCCGGCTTGATTCTGATCGTTACGTTGATCGGCGCCTACTTCTTTCTAAGCCGAATCATCACGCCGATCTGCCGGCTCGCCGAAACCGCCACTCGAGTCGGCGACGGCGACCTCTCAGCCAGTACGACCATCGACCGCAACGACGAAATCGGCGTCCTCGCCAAGGCCTTCAACGCAATGATCGCCCGTCTCCGTGACCAGTTTCACAATATGGAGCACCGCGTGGCGGAGCGTACCACCGAGCTTGCCCAAACGGTCCGGAACCTGGAGGACCGCAGCCGAGAGAACGCCGAGCTCACCAACATGAGTGAACGTCTCCTGTCCTGCTCCAGCGAAAAGCAGGTATTCGCTGCCGTGACCCAAACATGCAAGGCCCTTTTTCCGCATGATGCGGGCCGCGCCTACCTGGTGGACTCGGACGGCCAGCTGCAGCTGGCAGCCGAGTGGGGCGACAACGCTCATCTCATTCCAGAAGAACCCGCCCCGTCGTGCTCGGCAACTCGATTCGGCAAGGTTCAACGCCATGTGCCTGCTACCGAAGCCTCCCAATGCCGTCAATGCCACGACGAAGGGGTAGCGAGCTTATGCATACCGCTGCAGACGGAAGACGCCATGACTGGAATCATCAAATTGATCCCGACCATCGAGCGCGGCGAAGACGTAAACCAGGTGCTCGACAACCGGCAGCCTCTGATGACGACGGTCGTCGAGCATGCCGCCCTCACCGTCAGCAACCTGCGGCTCCGCGAGCGACTCCGTCAACAGTCCATCAAGGACTCGCTGACCGGCTTGTTCAATCGCAGGCGGCTGGAGGAGGCACTCGCCAGCGAGATTTCCCGAGTCAAACGGTATGGCGGCCAAGTCGGCGTTGTCATGCTGGACGTTGACCACTTCAAACGTATCAACGACTGCTACGGCCACGATATCGGCGATAAAGTGCTAAGCAACGTGGGCGATCTTCTCGGACGTACCGTCCGCCGCGAGGATATCGCCTGCCGCTACGGCGGCGAGGAATTCACGCTGATTATCCCCGAAGCCGACACCAAAGGACTGCGCGCCCTGGCCGAGCTGGTACGCAGCCGTATCGAGGCCATGGACCTGCCCGACCTGGCCAAGAACGTCACCGTTTCCGCCGGCACCGCTCTTTACCCCACGCACGGCCACGACGTGCATAGCTTGCTCAAGGTAGCCGACATCGCGCTTTATGAAGCCAAGCAAACGGGCCGAAATCGGATCGTCGACGCTAATGAAGTCCTGCCGGGACTGCCGCCAAAGGAACTGAGCTGAAAGATGGAGGAGAGCTGATACACTGAATATTGCACCCCGAACCCACAACAACGATGCATGGGCAAACCATGCGAGGGGGCCATATGGGCACCACTTCTGATATCCAGACCATCAAGGATGGCATGCGCAAGACCTGGATGGCAGGCGATTTCGGTGAAGTCGCAAAATTCATCCAGCATCATGCCGATGACTTTATTTCCAGTTTGAACATCACACCCGAGAAACGACTGCTCGATGTCGCCTGTGGTACGGGTAACCTGGCGATTCCGGCGGCTCGTGCCGGCGCGTCGGTCACGGGCATCGATATCGCTGACAACCTGATTGAACAAGCCCGCGCCCGGGCAAAAGCCGAAGGCTTGAACATTCACTTCGAGGTCGGCGATGCCGAGAGCCTCGCCCAGCCCGATGCCGCGTTCGAGTTCGTGGTGAGCATGTACGGAGCCATGTTTGCTCCGCGCCCCGAGCTTGCGGCCGCCGAAATGGTGCGGGTGTGCCGCCCCGGCGGCACCATCGCCATGGCCAACTGGATGCCGGATACCTTTATCGGCGACATGTTCAAGATCGTTGGTCGCCATGTGCCACCCCCGGCAGGGCTGCCCTCACCCGCCCTCTGGGGGGATCCCGACGCGGTACGCCAGCGCCTGAATGAAGGGTTAAATGACCTAAGCACTTCACCGGTCACCGTCACCTTTGAGTATCCGTTTGCGGTTCCCGAAGTGGTGGAGTTCCACAGAATGTTCTTCGGCCCCATCGAACGCGCCTGGGCCAGGCTGGAGGAAGACGGGCGACAGGCACTGCGTCGTGATCTCGAGACGCACTGGGACCGATACAACGAAGCCACCGACGGCAGCACCCGAGTCAAGGCACAGTATCTGAAGGTGGTCGCTATCCGCGCGGCGGCGTGAAATGCGAGTGTTCGTCGGGCGGCACACGGGTAAGGCTGCAGGGACATGGTAAGACAAGGAGTCCCCTAGACTGAAGTCGGACAGCAACACGAGACAACGACAGGAGGCATGTCGCCATGCACTTCTACAACCTGGGAAACTACTCGCGGAGCGTCACCACCCGCTCTGATCAGGCACAACGCTGGTTCGATCAGGGGCTGATCTGGCTCTACGGCTTCAACCACGAAGCGGCCATCGAGTGCTTTCGCCGGGCGCTCGAGGCCGACCCGGACTGCGCGATGGCACAGTGGGGCATCGTCCATGCGGCGGGCCCCAACTACAACCGCCAGTGGGAAACCTTCGAGCCGGAAGAGAAGCACGAGGCGATGGCGCTTGCACGCCCGGCAGCGAAGGCGGCCGCCTTGCTCATCGAGCGCGTTTCGCCGGTGGAGCGAGCGCTGATCCAGGCCGTACAGCACCGCGCGCCCGAGGCGATGGTCGAGGATTTCGGCCCCTGCCTCGACGGCTATGCCGACGCCATGCGCGATGCCTATCGCGCCCACACCGACGATCTCGATGTCATTGCGCTCTTCGCCGAGGCTCTGCTCAACCGCACCCCCTGGCAGCTCTGGGACCTGCCCACCGGTAAACCCGCAACAGGCGCCGACACCCTCGAGGCGAAGGCGGTCCTCGAGCGGGCCTTTGGCGACATCGAGGGCGCCTGGGATCATCCAGGGCTGTTGCATATGTACATTCATCTGATGGAGATGTCGCCGTATCCCGAGCTTGCGCTGCGCCACGGCGACCGTCTCAGCGCCCTGGTGCCCGATGCGGGCCACCTGGTCCACATGGCGACCCATATCGACGTGCTCTGCGGGGATTATCACAACGTGGTCGGCCGCAACGAGCTGGCGATCGCGGCAGACCGTCGATTCCTCGAGCGGGAGGGAGCGGATAACTTCTACACGGTCTATCGCTGCCACAACTACCACTTCAAGATCTACGGGGCGATGTTCCTCGCCCAGCCGACGCCGGCACTGGAAGCCGCCGACGAGCTGGTGGCGACGCTGCCGGAAAACCTGCTGCGCCAGATGGCCGACTGGTTCGAGGCCTTCGTGCCCATGAAGCAGCATGTGCTGATCCGCTTCGGGATGTGGGAGGCCATTCTGACCCAGTCGCTACCGGAGGATGTCGAACTCTATGCCACCACCCTGGCGATGATGCGCTATGCGCGAACGGTGGCACTGGCCAATAGCGGTGAGATCGCCGAGGCCGAGGCGGAGCGGGACCGGTTTTTCGCCGCCCAGCAGGTGGTT
>SKVX01000045.1 GCA_007129225.1 Halomonas sp. | reverse complement strand
GAGAAACATGGCGGTGATCATGCGCAGGCGATTGTGCATCCAGCCGGTCTGCACCAGCTGGCGCATGGCGGCGTCGACGATGGGGTAGCCGGTCCGCCCCTCGCGCCAGGCGCGAAAGCCGACGTCGTCATTGCGCCACGCCACGGCTTCAGTATGCCGCTGGAAGGCGCGATGTCGGCACACCCTCGGAAAGCCCGCAGCAACGTGTTGGTAGAACTCGCGCCACACCAGTTCGTTCACCCAGGTCACAAGGCCGACATCGCCTTCAGCCAGGCGGCCATGGTTCTCGCCGAGCACCGCCTGCAGGCACTGGCGATGGGAAATCATTCCCAACGCCAGGTAGGGCGAGAGCTCGCTCGTGCCGTGTATGGCCGGAATGTCACGCTGCCGCGCATAGTGGCGACCACGAAAGCGCAGGAAGCGCTCAAGCCTGTCGGCTGCCGGCTCCGTGCCGGCAGGCCAGTCGTCGGCCGATACGGGGTCTTCCTCGTAGTGAGGAGAGGGCGGCAGCGGGTCGGAGTCGATGGCCGGTGGTAACTGGGGCAGAGGGGTCTCGCGAAGCGCCAGGCGGTCGGCGCTGAGCTGCCGGTGCCAAGCCTTGGCGAAGGGGGTGAAGACGCGAAAATAGTCTCCTTTGCCCGTCAGCAGCTCCCCGGGGGCGAAGGCCGTGGCGTCGTGATGCGCCTCGGTGGCGAGCCCGGCCCGGGTGAAGGCGGTGGCGACGGCCCGGTCGCGACGTTGCTCGTCCAGGGGGTACTCGTCATTGAAATGCAGTCCCTTCGCCCCTGTCTCCCGGGCGATGGCGAGCAATGTCGCCGGGGCCTGGTCGTAGGTTTCTATGTCCCGGTGCAGCAGCGGGATGTTCAGGCCGGCCAGTTCCTTGCGCAGTGCCGACACACCACGGCCCCAGAAGTCGAGCTTGTTGGCGCCATGGCCGTAGCCTCGCCACTGTGGCAGGCAGCGCAGGAACACCGCCACCACGGGGCCCTGGCGCACAGCCGCAGCCAGGGCTGTATTGTCATGGACTCGCAGATCGCTGCGAAACCACATCAGTACGCAGGTCATGCCGGCTCCCGGGTTGGTGCGATGGTCAGGCGCCCTTCAGCAATGAACGTAGCCTTGCCAGCGCCAGTGGAAGGTCATCCCCCAGTAGCTCCACCTGGCTGTCGACCAGGTCGCTGCCGCGTATCCGAGCTACCGGCCCGCAGAGACCCAGAGGAACATCGAGCTGCTCGGCCAGGCGGGGCAGCTGTCGGCGAATCAGGTCGGGGCGCTCGGCGCGACCGCTGACCAGTACCATGGCCGAGGCCTTCAGGCGCTCCACCGCCAGCGGCAGTTCACCGAAGGGCAGGATGCCGTCGAGCAACTGGATGCGATAGCCGGCATCGCTGCCGGCCAGCGCCGCCAGCAGTAGCCATAGCGGGCCGGGATCATCGGGAAGCGCGCTCATCAGTACCACCGGGCCCTTGGCGACCTGGTTGGCATGGTACAGACGGATGCCGATCACCGTGCGCAGGAAGGTTTCCAGGTTGACACGCTGCAGCCTGGCACCGAGCTGATCGTGCCAGCGCTCTTCCAGCTCGCGTATGGTGGGTTGCCAGAGCTCGTCCAGGCTGGTCGTCACCGGATAAAGTGCCAGGCTCTCGTTGAACAGCCGCTCCAGCTGCGCCGTGTCCATTGCCTCCACGGCGGCAACCAGCTGGCGACGCTGGCTGGGCCAGTCCCCTGAGGCCGGCTCGGGGACGGGGGCTGCCTCGGGCTGGTCGAGAAGCTCCTTGACCTGGCTTACCGGTACGCCGCGGCTCAGCCACTGTAGAATCTGTTCGACACGCTCGATGTCTTCCCGTGCATAGAGGCGGTGACCCTTCGGGGTGCGCTGGGGGCAGATCAGCCCGTAACGCCGCTCCCAGGCGCGCAGGGTGACCGAATTGACACCGGTAATGCGCGACACTTCGCGGATCGGATAGAGCGGCGTGTCGGCCGGGTGGGTTGCCTTGTCGGTCATGCTCGCATCTGCCTCTCGCTGTTGTCATTGCCGTTCCAGGCCGCCATGAGGATGCTAGGCATCCGGGCGCGACTCTCCTGGGTGGACAATATTGTACATCAAACGCGTGGTGTACAACCGCTGCTGTTGCGACCAGTGGGAAGCGCCTCGCCGAACGGTCGGTGGGGCCGCCTCCAGCAAGGGTTCGCCGTGTCAGCCTTTGCCCGCCAGGGCATGGCCCAGGTGATGGCCGGAGAGCCAGGCATCCTCCACCCGTGGCCCACGCCAGCCGTCGCCGCATAGGGCAAGGCCGTTGGTCGAAAGCCGGTAATCTTGATTGACCGCATCGCCGCCGGCGAAGACATCGGGTTGAGCGTAGCGCCAGCGATGTGCGCCGACCGCCGTGATCGCCGGCAGCTCGGTGGCATCCGGCAAGGTCTCGCGAAAGGCGGTCAGCAGCCGGTTGGCCACGTGGCTTTCATGCAGTTCCAGGTGCGCCTCGCTCCACTCCAGCCGGGCGAGCAGGGTCAGGCTTTCACCCTGCTGTTCACGGCCGGGCTTGTGGTCGTTGCGTGCGACAAAGCGTAGCGGTCCCTCCGAAAACATCACGGCCTGCCAGTCCTGGGCGACGCCCGGTAGCGCCGGCAGTGGTTTCTCAAAGCAGACCCAGGCTGCCCAGCAGGGGCGCTGTATGATCGCTTCGCACGCCTCGTCCAGTTGGGAGTCGTGAGGTGCCACCAGTGCCCGGGCCTGGGGCGAGGGGGCCGAGATTACGACATGGTCGAAGGGGCCGTGGTACCGCCTGGCCTGGTCCTGGAGCGACCACTGGCCCTTGTCCCTTGCCAGCGAGACGATACGACAGCTGGGCTCCAGGTCCAGTCCGCGGGAGAGATGGCGCGTTACCGCGCTCATGCGCGGCTTGCCTGCGTAGCGTTCTCTGCCATCATGACGGTAGTGCCAGCTGCCCCCGGTGACCCGCCACAGTTTCCATGGCCAGGGTGCCACCAGGCCCGCTTTCAGCCAGACTTCGGCTTCTCGGCGAAAGGCATCGTCCTTGACGCTGAAGAATTGCGCGCCGATATCCACCGTGGCGGCGGCGAGGCTCCGGCTGGTCATGCGCCCCCCCGGACCGCGGGCCTTCTCGAACAGGGTGACCCGCCAACCGGCCTCGTGAAGGACTCGCGCACAGGCCAGGCCGGCGATGCCGGCGCCGATGATGGCGGCTGTGGGGCGTGTCGGTGGTGACATGAAGACCTCGCACAGGGGAGCGGTATTTACGTTAGACTAGCAGAAGCGTACAACGGCTGTATAACTTTATGTGCGCAGTCATGAATCCAGGGGAGGAGAGTGCTATGCGCGTGCTGATGACGGGTGGCAGTGGCTTCGTGGGGCAGCGCCTCTGCCAGCGCCTCAAGGAAGCAGGGCATCGCCTGCAGGTGGTCTCGCGAGACCCCAAGGATGCAAAGGGGCAGCTTCCCGCGGGCACCGATGTTCGTGGCTCCGTGCTGGATTTCGTTGACGCGCCACCGGACGCCATCGTCAACCTGGCCGGTGAGCCGATTGCGGCTCGTCGCTGGAGCGACAATCAGAAGAAGCGGCTGATCGACTCGCGAGTCAATATCACCCGTGACCTGGTGATCCTCTGCGAGCAACTCAAGCAGTCGGGGGGGCAGGCGCCGCGAGTGATGGTGTCGGGTTCGGCCATGGGGTACTACGGCGATCAGGGCGATCGCGAGGTCACCGAGGAGACACCACCCCACGATGAGTTCGCCCACCGTCTCTGCAAGCGTTGGGAGGACACCGCCCGGGAGGCGGCGGACTTCGGCACGCGGGTCGCCTTGCTGCGTACCGGGCTGGTGCTCGACCTCGGAGGAGGCAGCCTGCAGAAGATGCTGCCCCCCTTCAAGCTGGGGCTGGGAGGGCGGTTCGGCGACGGCAAGCAGTTCATGCCCTGGATCCATCGCGAGGATCTGGTGCGCATCATCCTGTTCCTGCTGGAGCACGGCGAGCTGGAAGGGCCCTTCAACGGCAGCGCTCCCAAGCCGGTCACCAACGCCGAATTCACCCGCACGCTGGCCAGCCGGCTCCATCGTCCCGCTGTGCTGCCGGTTCCCGCCATTGCCCTGGAAACCGCCTTCGGCGAGATGGCCCGGCTGCTGCTGACCGGTGCCGACATGCGCCCCCGGCGCCTGCTCGACGCCGGTTTCGAGTTTCGCTATCCGACCCTGGAGGAGGCGTTGGCGGAGATCCTGGACCGGCGCTGAACCGGCCCAGGGGGCTCAGCGGCTCTCCTGGTCCACCGTGACGATCACCCGCACGGCATCGAGACGCAGCCGGGCCCCATCGATGGCCTCGTCCAGCTCGCTGCGCTCGCGACGCATGGCGTCGAGCTCCTCCTCGCGCACCGCCGGGTTGAGCCGTGCCAGGGCTTCCAGGCGGGCGAGCTCGGTATCCAGTTCGCTGCGCATGCGGACCTGGGCCGCTTCGATGATGCTCGGCAATTCCCGTTCGGCTTCCGCCTCGCCCTGGGTGAGCAGCCCGCGCAGCTGATCGTGGCGGCTGCGGATCAGGTCCCGTGCCATCGCCTTCTTGACCTTCTGCAGGTTCTTCGACAGTCCGGTGAAGGAGACCTTGTCAGTGAGTACGGCGCCGGATTCGTCGAGCAGTATCCTCACGGCGGTAGGCGGGAGGAAGCGGTTCACATGCAGCCGCTTCGGCGCCGGGCAGTGGGTGCGGAAGACCAGTTCCACCATTAGTCGCCCGGCGGGAATCGCCGGATGCCTGAGCAGTGACAGGGCGGTGTTGCCCATGGTGCCGTCGATGATCCGGCCCATCATCTCGCGCAGCAGCGGATGCTCCCAGGAGAGCCGCTGCACGTCGTCGCGGGCCAGGGCTCGTGACCGGGAGAGGGTCGCCGTAAAACCCTCTTCGCCCTTGGCCAGGCCCGGCAGGCCATCGAGCATGTGTTGACCCGGCTGCAAGTGCAGTAGGCCGTTGCCCAGCTCCTGGCTGTCGACGCCGAAGACATCCATCGCCTGATCCAGATAGCGGGGCAGGGCGGCGTCGTCGTCCAGCTCGCGGATGGCGCCGGCCACCGCCTCGGCGCGTGCCGGACGGCAGGCATTGAGTTCCAGCAGCCGGTTGCGGCCGGCATCGCGCTCGGCCAGGCGGCTGAGGAAGAGGGTTCGCGTTTCGGCGATGACCTCCTCCAGCGCCTCGTCGTCGAGCAGGGCCTCGGAGAGGGCGTCGCCGAAGGCGTCGAAGAGTTCATTGCCCACGCCATGCGGTGCCAGGAAGGCATCCATGCCGTCCCGGTACCAGCGCAGCAGGCGCTCGGCGGGACTGCCCTCGAACAGCGGCACATGGATCTCGATGGCGTGGCGCTGGCCGATGCGATCCAGGCGGCCGATGCGCTGCTCGAGCTGGTCGGGGTGCTGGGGCAGGTCAAACATCACCAGGTGGCGACAGAACTGGAAGTTACGCCCTTCCGAGCCGATCTCCGAACAGACCAGCAGTTGGCTGCCCTCCTCCTCGTCGGCAAAGTCCGCCGCGGCGCGGTCCCGCTCCACCAGGCTCAGGCCTTCGTGGAAGACCGGGGCGTGAATGCCGCCCAGCACGCGCAGCGCCTCGGCAAGCTCCTGGGCCGTTTCTCGGCCGTGGGCGATAACCAGCACCTTGTCGCCGGCGAAGCCGTGCTCGCCGTCGTCGCTCAGCTGCTCCATCAGCCAGGTCACCCGGTTGTCGAACTGCCACCAGGGCTCGGCGTTGAGTGGGTCCTCGGCCAGAGCGCGATACATGGCGTCCGGGTAGATCAGTACATCCGGGTGGTCGAGGCCGGTCTCGATCAGCAGCTCGTCGAGGTAGTCCTCGTCACGCTCGAGCTTGCGGAATGCGCGCCGGTAGGGCG
>SKVX01000200.1 GCA_007129225.1 Halomonas sp. | reverse complement strand
TGGTCACCACCCTGTATGGTCGGTCGCTGTTCAACCGTTCGGTGATTCGCATCCTGAAGGACCATCGCTTCGTCAGGAAGGTCGAGGGGACGGAGCTCTCCGTTCAGGATACGTTCCCGCTTGTCCAGGCCATGACCGAACTCAACCTGGGCCCCGCCCATGTGGATGTGGGCAAGCTGGGCGTGGCCTTCAAGCAGCGCGGAGGGGGTGATGCCAAGGCCTTCCTGCGTGAAGAGCTCAGCGAGATCGTCGATCGCCGCAATGCCAACGGCAGCAACGGTGAGTCGAAAGATGTCGTGCTCTACGGCTTCGGTCGCATCGGCCGGATCCTGGCGCGTGTGCTGGTCGAGAAGGCCGGTGGCGGCAACCTGCTGCGCCTGCGCGCCATCGTCGTGCGCGGCCGTGGCGATATCGCCAAGGACCTCGAGAAACGCGCCAGCCTGCTGCGGCGTGACTCCGTGCACGGACCCTTCGATGGCACCATCAGCGTGGACGTCGAGGCGCGCACCATCACCGCCAATGGTAATGTCATTCAGGTGATCTACGCCGATTCGCCGGCCGAAGTCGACTACACCGTCTACGGCATCAGCAATGCCGTGGTGGTGGACAACACGGGCATCTGGCGCGACGAGGCGGGCCTGGGCCAGCACCTGCAGTGCAAGGGGGCCGCCAAGGCGCTGTTGACCGCGCCGGGCAAGGGCGACATCAAGAACATCGTCTTCGGCATCAACGATGGCGATATCAGCGCCGAGGATACCATCCTGTCGGCGGCGTCCTGCACCACCAACGCCATCGTGCCGGTGCTCAAGGTGCTCAACGACGAGTACGGTATCGAGCACGGCCACGTCGAGACGGTACATGCCTACACCAACGACCAGAACCTGATCGACAACTACCACAAGGGCGATCGTCGCGGTCGCAGTGCACCTCTCAACATGGTGCTGACCGAAACCGGCGCCGCCAAGGCCGTGGCCAAGGCGCTGCCCGAGCTCGGCGGCAAGCTGACCGGCAACGCCATTCGTGTGCCGACGCCCAACGTCTCCATGGCGATCCTCAACCTGACCCTGGAGAAGGAGACCGACGCCGAGGCCCTCAACGATTACCTGCGCCGGATGTCCATCGACTCCGCCTACCAGAAGCAGATCGACTACGTGGATTCGCCGGAGGTGGTCTCCTCCGACTTCGTCGGCAACCGCCATGCCGGCATCGTGGATGCCAAGGCCACCATCGCCAATGGCCGCCACGCGGTGCTCTACGTCTGGTACGACAATGAGTTCGGCTACAGCTGCCAGGTGGTACGCATCCTGCAGCACATCTCCAACGTGCACTTCCTCAAGCTGCCTCGCGCCCGGGCCTGAACCCCGCAGGCGGGAAATCGCCCACTCCCGACCCCTGGGGTCGGGAATGCCATGACTCAGGTCATCTTTGCCTCATCTGCGTCGGCACCCCTCCTGTGCCGGTGTACTCTCCGCCAGGCCGCACGGCGGCTCGGTATGAGCCTCTTTCAACGCCTTCCGGCCCCTTCGCTCGCCGCGGGTTGCGTGCCTTCCCCGGCGGTTTGCGACCATAGGTCGTGTGGCCTTTGAGCACGCTTGTCTTTATAATACCGTGGATTTTTCGGGGTGGTTCGAGCACGTCTCGGGCCTGACTGGTAACGTACTGACGCCAATAAGAATTCGAATCCATTCGAACCCCTTTCCTTCGTATATCCGATCCATCAACTGGGCGAGACTATGATCGAAGTCAAGAAAGGCCTGGATCTCCCCATCATGGGCACGCCCGAGCCGCGTATCGACGATGCGCGGCCGGTGAGCCACGTGGCAATCCTGGGTACCGACTACGTTGGCATGAAGCCGACCATGGAGGTCCGGGAAGGGGACAAGGTGAAACTGGGCCAACTGCTCTTCACCGACAAGAAAAACGAGGGCGTGCGCTTCACGGCACCGGCTGCCGGCGAAGTCGTCGCCATCAATCGCGGAGAGAAGCGCAAGCTGCTCTCGGTGGTCATCAAGGTCGACGAGACCGAGGAGGCGGTGTCGTTCACCGCTCATGGTCGCGACAAGCTCGAGAGCCTGGAGCGCCAGGCCGTGGTCGACCAGCTGGTCGAGTCGGGGATGTGGACCGCGTTGCGGACTCGCCCCTATTCGCGTAGCCCGGCCCTCGACAGCGTGCCGGCCGATATCTTCGTGACCGCCATCGACACCCACCCGCTCTGTCCGGATCCTGCCGGGATCATCAACGAGCAGCCGGAAGCCTTCGAGGACGGCCTCAAGGTGCTGGCGCGCCTGACCGAGGGCAAGGTCTACCTCTGCACCGCCCCGGAAGCCAAGGTCCCCGGTGGCAACGTGGCAGGCGTGCAGGTCGAGACCTTCTCCGGCCCGCATCCTGCCGGCCTCGTCGGAACCCATATCCACTTCCTGTCGCCGGTCGCCCTGCACAAGCGGGTGTGGCACATCGGCTATCAGGATGTGATCGCCTTCGGCAAGCTGTTTGTCGAGGGCAAGCTCGACATGAGCCGCATCGTCGCAGTGGGTGGTCCCCGTGCCGAGAGCCCTCGCTTGCTGCGGACCCGCATCGGGGCCAGCACCGAGGAACTGCTGGCCGGTGAAGTCATCGAGCCCGATGAGACGCGTGTGATCTCCGGCTCGGTGTTTTCCGGCTTCGCCTGTGAAGGGTCGCTGCGCTACCTGGGTCGCTTCCACAACCAGTTCACCATGCTGGAAGAGGGCAACAAGCGCCAGTTCATGGGATGGCTCTCGCCGGGTACCAACCGTCACTCGGTCATGGGCATCTATGTGTCGAAGTTAACGGGGCTGCGCAACTACGCTCCCACTACGTCGACCAACGGCTCCGAGCGTGCCATGGTGCCCGTCGGGGTCTACGAGGAGCTGATGCCCCTGGATATCCTGCCGACCCAGCTGCTGCGCTCCCTGATCGTCGGCGACATCGAGGTGGCCATGCAGCTCGGGTGCCTGGAGCTGGATGAAGAGGACCTGGCCCTGTGCACCTACGCGTGCCCCGGCAAGTATGAGTACGGTCCCATCCTGCGTGACAACCTCACCATGATCGAGAAAGAGGCCTGATGATGATGGGTATCCGACAGACACTCGACAATCTCGAGCCGCATTTCCACAAGGGTGGCAAGTACGAGAAGATGTACCCGCTGTACGAGGCGGTCGACACCATCTTCTATGCGCCGCCCAGCGTGGCCAAGACCACCGCACACGTGCGTGACGGGATCGACCTCAAGCGCATCATGATCACGGTCTGGGCCTGCACCTTCCCGGCCATGTTCTTCGGCATGTGGAACGCAGGCTGGCAGTCCAACATGGCGATTGCCGAAGGCTACGCCTCCATGGCGGGCTGGCGCGAGGCGATCATGATGACGCTGACCGCGGGCCATGATCCGGGCAGCTTCTGGTCGAACATCGTGCTGGGTGCCACCTACTTCCTGCCCATCTATCTGGTGACCTTCGTGGTCGGCGGTTTCTGGGAAGTGCTCTTCGCCGTCAAGCGTGGCCACGAGGTCAACGAAGGTTTCTTCGTCTCCTCGGTGCTCTACGCGTTGATCCTGCCGGTGGACATCCCGCTGTGGCAGGTCGCCCTGGGTATCACCTTCGGTATCGTCATCGGCAAGGATATATTCGGCGGCACCGGCAAGAACTTCCTCAACCCGGCGCTGACGGGCCGTGCTTTCCTCTACTTCGCCTACCCGGCGCAGATCTCGGGTGATGCGGTGTGGGTGGCGGCCGATGGCTACACGGGCGCTACGGCCCTCTCCCTGGCCTTCCAGGAGGGCATGGCTGCACTGACTGCTGAATTCAGCTGGTGGGACGCCTTCCTCGGCTTCATGCCGGGCTCGATCGGTGAGACCTCCACGCTGGCCATCTTAATCGGTGCGGCGGTGCTGCTGTGGACCAAGATCGCCTCGTGGCGAATCATGCTTGGGGTATTCCTCGGCATGGTGGCGACCAGCGCGCTGTTCAACCTGATCGGCTCCGATACCAATCCCATGTTCGCCATGCCCTGGTACTGGCACCTGGTGATCGGCGGCTTTGCCTTCGGCATGGTCTTCATGGCTACCGACCCGGTGTCCGCCTCCATGACCAACCAGGGAAGGCTGATCTTTGGCGCCCTGATCGGTGTCATGACCGTACTGATCCGTGTGGTCAACCCGGCCTTCCCCGAGGGCATCATGTTGGCGATCCTGTTTGCCAACCTGTTCGCGCCGTTGATCGATCACTTCTTTGTTCAGGCCAACATCAAGCGCCGCTTGCAGCGCACCGGTGTACCGGCCGAGGAGACTGCCTGATGGCACAGAGCAATAACTCCATCAAGAAGATCCTGACGGTGGCGTTCGCACTCTGCATCGTGTGTTCGGTCATCGTCTCGACCGCCGCGGTGGCACTGCGTCCCATGCAGCTGCTCAACGAGGAGCTCGACCGCAAGACCAACGTCCTGCGTGTGGCCGGCCTCTATGAGCGGGGCATCGATGTGGAAGCCGCCTTCGCCGAGATCACCTCCCGCGTGGTGGACATGCGCACTGGCGAGTACACCGACCAGTTCGACCCGGATACCTTCGACCACTTCCAGGCCGCCCGCGACCCGGCCACCGGCCGCGTGCTGTCCGGTGAGCGCGATATCGCCGGTCTGTCCCGGGTCGAGAACTACGCCACCGTCTATCTGGTGGGGGATGATCCCGACAACCCCGAGCAGCTCATCCTGCCGATTCGCGGCCAGGGCCTGTGGGGTCTGATGCGTGGCTACCTGGCCATTGAAGGCGACGGCAACACCATCGTCGGCATCACCTACTACGAGCATAGCGAGACCCCGGGGCTGGGTGCCGAGGTCAACAACCCGCGCTGGCAGGCGCAGTGGGAAGGCAAGCAGATATTCTCTGACGAGGAGAGCGTGACTCCGGCCATTCGCGTGGCCCGCGGTGCCGGCACCGGAGAGCATCAGGTTGACGGCCTCTCCGGTGCCACGCTGACGGCCAACGGTGTCACCAACATGCTGCAGTTCTGGCTGAGCCCGGAAGGTTTTGGTGAGTACCTGGCGAAATTCCGTGCAGGAATCGACCAGGATGAGGCTCAGGAAGCCGACGTCGAATTCGAAGCGGAAGGAGCCTGATCATGGCGGATGCAACTCCCAAGAGCGTACTCACGGCGCCGCTGACGAAGAACAACCCCATCGCCCTGCAGGTGCTTGGCATCTGCTCGGCGCTGGCGGTGACCACCAGCATGAGCGTTTCGCTGGTCATGACCCTGGCGGTCATCTTCGTCTGTGCCTTCTCCAACCTGTTCGTGTCGCTGATTCGGCACCATATTCCCTCCGCGATTCGTATCATCGTGCAGATGACCATCATCGCGTCACTGGTGATCGTGGTGGACCAGGTGCTCAAGGCCTTCGCCTATGAGATGTCGAAGCAGCTCTCGGTCTTCGTCGGCCTTATCATCACCAACTGCATCATCATGGGCCGCGCCGAAGGCTTCGCCATGCAGAACAGCCCGAAGCTGTCCTTCATCGACGGCGTTGGCAATGGTTTGGGCTACGGATTGGTGTTGATGTTCGTCGGCTTCGTCCGTGAGCTGTTCGGCTCCGGCAGCATCTTCGGCTTCACTGTTCTGCACCCCGTGCAGGACGGTGGCTGGTACGTACCCAACGGCCTGCTGCTGCTGCCGCCCTCGGCGTTCTTCATTATCGGTCTGATGATCTGGATCATTCGTGAAGCGCACCCCGAGCAGGTGGAAGAGAACGAGTTCAAGATGAAGCACAACACCGAACCCAAGGAGGCCGTGTAACATGGAACACTATATTAGTCTGTTCGTTGCCTCGGTCTTCGTCGAGAACCTAGCCCTGGCGTTCTTCCTGGGCATGTGTACTTTCCTGGCGGTGTCCAAGAAAG
>SKVX01000252.1 GCA_007129225.1 Halomonas sp. | reverse complement strand
TATCCGCTGGGCAAGGCGGCACTGGCGGCCGGCAAGCACCTGGTCATCGACAAGCCCTTCACTGTTTCCGTGCCCGAGGCGCGGCTGCTCAAGGCCGAAGCCGAAAAGCATGAGCGGCTGGTCAGCGTCTTCCACAACCGCCGCTGGGATAGCGACTTCCTCACCCTTCAGGCGCTGCTGGCATCTGAGCGCGTGGGACGCCCGGTGTCGCTGGAGCTGCGTTTTGACCGCTACCGTCCCCTGGTAGCCGACCGCTGGCGCGAACAGCAGAAGCCCGGCAGCGGTATCTGGTTCGATCTCGGCGCCCATCTGCTCGATCAGGTCAACGTTCTGTTCGGCATGCCGAGGGCCATTCTCCTGGACTTGAAGGCTGCCCGGGACGGGGCCGAGGTGGACGACGACTTCCTGGCCCTGCTCGATTACGGCGATCTAAGGGTTACCCTGAAGGCCAGCTCCCTGGTGGCCCACCCGACCCCGCAGCTGGCGCTGCACGGCACCAAGGGCAGTTTCGTCAAGTATGGCCGCGATCCCCAGGAGAACTGGCTGCGAGCGGGGCGGGCACCGACTCCGTTCTGGGGTGTCGACGAGCGCCCCGGGCGTCTGACCCTGAGCGAGGGAGAGGACGAAGCGGTATCTCAGGTGGATCAGGAGCATCAGGGCGTGCCCGGCAACTACCCGGCCTACTACGCCGCCGTTGCCGATGCCCTTGCCGGACGAGTGGCGCCGCCGGTGACGGTGGATGAAGCGCTTGACGTCATGTATCTGCTGGAGTCCGGGCTGGATAGTCATCGCCAGCAGCGCTGGATACGCATCAAGGAGGGCAACGGCATTCCGCGCTACCAGCACGGGTAGCGCGTGTAGGGCTTCCTCGGCGTTTACCAGGTCAGGGTGGTGTCTTCCCGGCGCCGCTGGCGCAGAGTGTCCCGGGCAATGAAGAGTGCCGCGATGGCACGCGCCTCATGGAAATCCTCGCGCAACAGCAGCGCCGGCAACTCCTCCAGGGCATGGGTCTCGACCACCAACTGTTCCGGCTCGTCACCGGGCAGCCGTTTCGGGTAGAGGTCGGTAGCCAGCATCACCTGCATGCGGTGACGCATGTAGTTGGGGGCCAGCGACAGCTCCACCAGCGGCTCGATGCGATGGGCGCCGAAACCGCACTCCTCCATCAGCTCGCGGTTGGCGGCGGTGATCGGATCCTCTCCCGGGTCGACCAGACCCTTGGGAAGGGTGAGTACATAGTCCTCGAAGCCTGCCGCATACTCGCGGATCAACAGCACATGCTCGGGGTCGGGCATGGCGATGATCATGACCGCGCCGTGGTCGCTTCCGGTCAGGCGCTCGAAGGTGCGCTCGGCACCGTTGGCAAAGCGAAGCTCCAGCGCCTCGATATGAAACAGGCGGCTCCTGGCCACCGATTGGCGTGACAGGACCCGGGGTTTCTGCAGGTAGAATGTCTCGGACATGAAAGCTCCGTTGCGAACAGGCGAGCCGACGATGAACTGAACTTGCTGGCCAGGCATGCGCCGAGGTGATCGATTGAGTACAATATCACGCCTTTCACCGTACCGACGCCACCGGGAGTCGCCATGATCGACTGGCGCGCCATCGATACCGTCCTGCTGGACATGGACGGCACCTTGCTCGACCTTCATTTTGACAGTCATTTCTGGTTGGAGCACCTGCCCAGGCGCTATGTGGAGCTGCATCGGCTGGATGAAGCGACCCAGGAAGTCCTGCGGGCGCGCATCATTCGTGAAAAAGGCACGCTCAACTGGTATAGCCTGGCCTACTGGAGTCGCGAGCTGGGGGTGGACATCGTCGCGCTCAAGCGCGAGATCCAGCACCTCATCGGCCTGCGCAGCGATGCCCTGGATTTCCTCGAGTGGCTCAAGCAGGCTCATCCCCGCGTCGTGTTGGCGACCAATGCTGACCGCGAGAGCCTGGAACTGAAGCTGCCGATCACCGGTCTCGAGAACTACCTGGACGCCATCGTCTCCTCGGCTGACCTGGGCGTGCCCAAGGAAGCCCAGGAATTCTGGTTCGCGCTGCAGGAGGTCGAGCCCTTCGATCCCGCCCGTACCCTGTTTATCGATGACAATCCGGACGTGCTGGAAAGCGCGCGGGAGTATGGCATTCGCCATCTGCTGGGGATCAAGCAGCCCGACAGCACCCGACCGGAGAAGGAACTGGAGGAGTTTATCGCCCTGGATCGCTTTGCGGCCATTCTGCCGGAGACGCTGCCGCCCGAGGTTCGTGCCGACAAGTCGCTGGAGGAGAGAATGGATAGGGAGGAGAAAAATGGATAGTGTCCGCCTCGACAAATGGCTCTGGGCCGCGCGCTTCTTCAAGACCCGAGCCCTGGCCAAGAAGGCCATCGAGGGTGGCAAGGTCCATTACAACGGCTCCCGGGCCAAGACCAGCAAGAGCGTCGAGGTCGGGGCGCTGATTCGGGTGCCCCAGGGGTGGGACCACTGGGAAGTGGAGGTCGTCGCGCTTTCCGACCAGCGCCGCGGCGCTGCCGAGGCACGCGAGCTCTATCGCGAAACTCCCGAGAGCGAAGCACGACGGCTGCGTGAAGCCGAAGGCCGGCGGCTGACCAACCAGGCCATGCAGCATCCGCTCAAGCGTCCCGACAAGAAGCAGCGCCGGGACATCCACCGCTTTCAGCGTCAGCACGACGAATAACCGAGCCCCTTTGCGAGACAGTGAGCCATGAGCGACCAGATACAGCGTTTCCTCTTCGAGCGCACCAATGTGCGCGGCGAGATCGTCACCCTCGAGCGCGCCTTTGGCGATGTGCTCGACCGCCACGGCTACCCGCCAGCGATCAATCGACTGCTGGGTGAGCTGCTGTCGGCCGTTGCCCTGCTGACCGATACCGTCAAGCTCGACGGTATTCTCAGTATCGAGGTGCGGGGCCAGGGCGCGCTGTCGCTGCTGATGGCCGAGTCCAACCCCGGCGGCGAGCTGCGCGCCATAGCACGCCTGGCCGACGGCACCGAGCTGCCCGATGACAACCAGGGCTTTCGTGACCTGGTCGGCGATGGCCATATCGTGATCACCCTGGATCCGAAGGCGGGCAATCGCTACCAGGGCATCGTGGCGCTGGAGCACGATACGCTGGCTGAGTGCCTGGAAGCCTATTTTTCCCAGTCCGAGCAGTTGCCCACCTTCCTGCGGCTCACGTCGGATGGAACGCGCACCGGTGGATTGCTGCTGCAGCGCCTGCCCGACGAGTCGATGAATCAGGATGACGATGCCTGGGAGCGCAGCGTGCACCTGGCCCGGACCCTGCGTAGCGACGAGCTTCTGGGGCTCGATCAGCGCGAGGTGCTGTATCGGCTCTATCATGAAGAGACGGTGCGTGTCTTCGAACCCAAGCCGTTGCGCTTCGGCTGTACCTGTTCACGTGCCCGTATCGGTGAGGCACTGCTGAGCCTTGGCGAGGGGGAATTGCGCGAGGTGCTGGCCGAGCAGGACGAGATCGAAACCCAGTGTCACTTCTGTCATACCCACTACCGCTTTGGTGAGGTCGAGGTGGAGGCGCTGTTGTCGGAGCCGGGCGGCGAGGGGCGAACGCTGCACTGAGCGATCATCCAGGGGAATTTTCTGGCGGCGTTCCACTACAAGAATTCTTGTGTGATGAATGCTGCATGGCACAAATGCGATAAGGTTCAACCTGCTGCGATATGGTGTTGATGTAGTAGTAAAACTACAAGAACTTCGGCTAACGGCAGCGTTTCCTGCGGGCTACCTTTTTGCCATAATGGCGCCCGCCTTAAGGCCGATCGGCTCGAGACAAGACGGGATACATCCGCACGGACGATCGGACACCTCATAGCAAAGGGCGTCATGGACGCCTGGCCCACGAGAGAGAACCGGCCGCAAGGCCCAGGAAATGACATGACCACATCCCAAGCCGCTCCTCAAGCACACGTCAATCTCAGCAGCGCCGAGCTCATCGAACGGTCAGTGGCGCGTGGCGAAGGCCGCCTGGCTGCTAACGGTGCCCTGGTGGTGAACACCGGCGAGCGTACCGGCCGTTCCCCCAAGGATCGCTTCATCGTCGACGAGCCTTCGACCAGTTCCCAGGTCGACTGGGGCAGCGTCAACCGTCCCTTCCCGGCCGAGCATTTCGATGCGCTGTGGGAGCGTGTCGAGGCGTATCTGACCAGCGGCGATTGCTTCGTGTCCGAGCTGCATGTGGGCAGTGATCCGACCCATTACCTGCCGGTGCGCGTGACCACCGAAACGGCCTGGCACAACCTCTTCGGTCGTACCATGTTCGTGCGCCCGGAAGGCTACAACCCCTCTCTCAAGGACGAGTGGCGCATCCTCAATGCGCCGCACTTCGCCTGTGACCCGAGCCGTGACGGCACCAACTCCGATGGCTGCGTGATCATCAACTTCGCCCAGAAGAAGGTGCTGATCGCCGGCATGCGCTATGCCGGCGAGATGAAGAAGGCGATGTTCTCGGTTCAGAACTTCCTGTTGCCGGCCTCCGATGTGCTGCCCATGCACTGCTCGGCCAACGTCGGCGAGGATGGCGAGACCACTCTGTTCTTTGGCCTCTCGGGTACCGGCAAGACCACGCTCTCGGCGGATCCTGCACGCTACCTGATCGGCGACGACGAACATGGCTGGGGCCCGGGCACCGTGTTCAACATCGAGGGCGGCTGCTACGCCAAGTGCATCGATCTTTCGGCCAAGAACGAGCCGGTGATCTGGGATGCCATCAAGTTCGGCACCGTGCTGGAAAACGTGGTGCTCGATGATCGTCGCGAACCCGACTACACCGACGACAGTCTCACCCAGAACTCCCGCGCCGCCTATCCGCTGGAGCATGTGAGCAAGCGCGTGCCGGAGAATCGTGCAGGTGAGCCCAACGCCATCATCTTCCTGACCTGCGACATGTCCGGCGTTCTGCCGCCGGTCTCCGTGCTCTCCAAGGAGGCTGCGGCGTACCACTTTCTCTCCGGCTATACCGCCAAGGTGGGCTCCACCGAGATGGGCTCCTCCGCCGGCCTCGAGGCGACATTCTCCACCTGCTTCGGCGCTCCCTTCTTCCCGCGTCCGGCACGTGTATACGCCGACCTGCTGATCAAGCGCGTCGAGGCCAAGGACGCCCAGGTCTATCTGGTTAATACCGGCTGGACCGGCGGTGCCTATGGCGAGGGTGGTGCGCGGTTCTCGATCCCGACCACCCGCGCCATCATCAGCGCCATCCAGTCCGGCGTGCTTCGCGATATCGATACCCGGCGCATCGAAGGGCTCAATCTTGATGTGCCGGTATCGGTGCCGGGCGTCGAGTCGCGTCTGCTCGATCCGCGCGAGACCTGGGAAGACCCGTCCGCCTATGACCGTAACCTGCGTGACCTGGCAGCCAAGTTCGTCGACAACTTCAAGAAGTTCGAGGGTGTCAGTGACGCCATCGTCAAGGCTGGGCCCAGCCTGACCTGAAGCGAACCCGCCGTGGTTCCAGCGGTCTGAACGGGGAAGGGCATTCGTCCTTCCCCGTTTCGTTGTGCGTCCCGTCTGTGGGCCAGGGTATGCAGCCAGGACATGCAGGAACGAGTGACATCAACGATGGAGAGCCGTCATGAAACGACGTCATTTTCTGGGGCTGACCTGCGCTACCGGTGCGGTGGGGCTGTTGCCGGGGGTCGCCTGGGGCTTTCCTCGCCTCGACCTCGAGCCCGCCCCTGGGCTCGAGCGGCTGGAACTCTCCGACGAGGAGTGGCGTGAGCGACTCACGGCGGAGCAGTACGACATCCTGCGCGACCACGGCACCGAGCCACCCTGGTCGAGCCCGCTGGATGACGAATGGCGTGACGGGGAGTACCACTGCGCCGGCTGTGATTTGCTGCTGTTTACCAGCGCCATGAAATACGATTCCGGCACCGGC
>SKVX01000390.1 GCA_007129225.1 Halomonas sp. | reverse complement strand
TCAATGCGCTGGAACCCACGGTGGGGGACGACGACCTCACCCTGGCCGACGTCGAACGCGAAAGCACCGTCTACCTGATTCCCGAGATGGACACGCCGGAGGCGCTGGAAGGCTTCGTCCGCGAGCGCTACCTTGAGATCCTCGAGACCGAGCTGCGGGCCTGGGAAGAGGACGAGCGGCAGTGGCCAGAGGCCGTGGACTGGGCCCTGTTCCAGCGTTTCCTGCAGGTCGAGCACAGCTACCTGGCCATCGATCTGGACAATGAGGCGGCGCTGGAGATCTCCGAGGTGGACGACTCGCTTTTGCTGGAAACCGACCAGGACTGAGGAAAGTCCCGATTTGCTGCTGCGCTTGATATCCCGCTCCCCGGCGGTGTCGAGGCGTCGAACCGTCGCAATCCTCATTTAGCAGGCTGTAGACTCCGGTTGCTGCGCTCCGGCGGAAAGCGGGCTCTCTTCGCTCGCAACGCAAATCGGCGCTTTTCCGTTCTTAAAGGTGCGAGAACCGGCTGCGGCCGGTTTTCTCGTTATGGACCCTGGCGTGATGGAAACCGAATGAGCCGACTTTTCGAGACCCGGCCTGGTGACGATGGGCTGCCCGGCCCCGAGCGGCGCCTGGCGGTACTGGCCCTGATTCTAGGCACCCTGATGGCGGTGGTGGACACCACCATGATCAACCTGGCGCTGCCTTCGATCGCCCGAGACCTGGAAGTATCCGCCGCACGGGCTGTCTGGGTCTCCAATCTCTACCAGATCGTCTGTGCCGCCTTTCTGCTGGTGTTCGCCTCCTTCAGCGAGATGATCAGCCGTCGCCGGCTCTACGTGGCGGGCCTGGCACTCTTCGTGATTGCCTCGCTGGGTGCCGCCCTGTCACGCAGCCTGGAGCTGCTGCTGGTCTTTCGCGCTCTGCAGGGGCTGGGCGCCGCGGCGACGCTCTCCATCGGACCTTCGCTCTACCGCTCCATTTTCCCCACCCGGCTGCTGGGTTCCGCGCTCGGGCTGAGTGCGCTGATGGTTGCCGGGGGCTATGCGTCCGGCCCTGCCCTGGGCGGGTTGGTACTGTCGGTGGCCAGCTGGCCCTGGCTCTTCGCCCTGCATATACCGTTAGGCCTCTTCTCGCTGTGGCTGGCGTGGCGGGCGCTGCCGCGGGAGCCGGGTCGCCGTGGTGGCTTCGATGGGCGAGGGGCACTGGGCTCGGTGATCATGCTGGGCAGCTTCTTCCTGGCCCTGGATGCCCTGGGGCACAACGCGCCGGCCTGGCAGTGGCTGGGCTGGCTGGCCTTGAGCCTGGCGACCGGGTATCTGTTCCTGCGTCGCCAGCGGCGAGCCAGCCACCCGCTACTCCCCCCGAGGCTTTTCCAGGAGCCCCGCTTCAGCCTCGCAGTGTCGGCCTCCGGGCTCGCCTTCGTGGGGCAGGGCCTGGCCTTCGTGGCGTTGACGTTCCTCTATCAGCAGGAGATGGGCTTTACGCCGCTTGAGACCGCCTGGCTGTTCACGCCCTGGCCGCTCGCCATCATGCTGGTCGGCCCCTTTGCCGGCCGGCTGGCGGACAAGGTCAATCCCAGCATCCTGGCCAGTACTGGCTTGCTGTTTCTGTTGGTGGGGCTGGCCTCGTTGGCACTGCTGAAGAGTGACGCCAGCGTGATGGACAGCCTGTGGCGAACGGCGCTCTGCGGCATGGGGTTCGGGCTGTTCCAGCCGCCCAACAATCGCGAGATGATGACCAGTGCCCCCCGCGAGCTGAGCACCGCCGCCTCGGGGGTGCTGAGTACCACGCGAACCGTGGGCCAGTCATTCGGCGTGGCCCTGGTCGGCGCCTTCCTGGCGGCAAACGCGCCGGTACAGGCCACGCTCTGGATCGGCTGTGTGGCCTGTGTCCTGGCACTGGCCGCCAGCCTGGCGAGAATGCCACTGGCCGGCGCCGCCCAGGCGAGCTCGCGGCAGACGTCGTCACCGCCTAGATAGTACAATGAGGCCTCACCCTTCTCCGTGGAGCCCACATGAGTGTCCAGGCCGATATCGAAGCGAAACTGCAGGCCCTCGAGCCCACGTTTCTGACGGTGGAGAACGAGAGCCACCGGCATGCCGTGCCGGCCAATTCCGAGACCCACTTCAAGGTCACGCTGGTTTCCGAGCATTTCCAGGGGTTGATGCCGGTCAAGCGTCATCAGCGCCTCTATGCGGTGCTCTCCGAAGAGCTTGCCGGCCCGGTGCATGCCCTTGCACTGCATCTCTATACCCCGGCCGAGTGGGAGGCCCGGGGCGGTGCCAGGCCCGACTCGCCCGACTGTCGTGGCGGCAGCAAGTGACATCCGAACCGCAGCGCCTGCAGTACCTGGAAGCCATGGGCCTGACCGCCTGGGTGGCCAGATACCGGCTGCCCAATGCCCGGCTCTCCGAGATGTGTGAGTGGGAGGCGCCCGCGCCGCCTGCCCCGGTTGCCCCTGCCGAACGACTTCATGCGCTGCTGGAAGAGGCCGAGCCGTCGCCGGCAAGGCAGCCCGCCAGTGTGCCTCCGCCGTCTACCCAGCGAGCCGCGCAGCCCGGCCGAGCCCGGCAGATGCTGGGAGGAGACGTCACGCCGGCCGGCGCCGCGCCGGAAGCGGCCATCGCGGCATCCGGCCCGCGAGCCTCGGTCAACCAGGTGCCGCTGCGCTTCTCCTTGCAGGTGGCGTGCCTGGATGATCGCTGGTTGCTGCTCATCCCGGGAGGGGAGCCGCCGACGGACGGTCACCTGCGCCTGCTCGCCAACCTGCTGGGTGCCGTGGGCATTTCACTGTCACGCTCCCCTCGCTTCCAGGGGTTCCGCTGGCCCCCGGTGGAGGGGCTGCCCGCCGAGGCGCCGCTGGAAGAGGCGAGGGAGGGAGTGCAGGCCTTCATCGCGGGAGCGGGTCGGCACGGTTGGGCGCCGGAGCGAGTGTTGCTCTTTGGCAGCGACGAGACGCTCGATCGGGTGCTTGACCTGGTGGGTGAACATTGCGAATTGCTCGACCTGCCCGGCTGGCGGGGCCCCGGTCTCGAGGCGCTGGCGAACAGCGCCGAGGCCAAGCGTGCCCTCTGGCCATCGCTTGTCGCCTGGCGTGATGCCTGGCACGGCAAAAGCCGGGAGGGCGCCTCTTCGGGCGCGGATGGCGAGGCCCCGGGCCATGACTGATACGGTACTCCGGCGCCTGGGCGTGGCCGACCTGGCGCGCCTGGTGGCCCTTGAGCGGGCCCACTCCCGTCCCTGGACAGGCGACCAGCTCGAGACGCTCCTGACGGATGGGGCGGTCTGCGTTCTGGGCGTCGAAGCGGGGGGGCGGCTAGCCGGCCACGCCGTGGTGGCTCGCCTGCCCTTCGACGCCGAGCTCCAGGCCATGCTGGTGGCGCCGCTCATGCGTCGCCGCGGTCTGGCGGCGAGCCTGCTGACGGCAGTGATCGACCAGGCGCTGCGCTGGGAGAGCGAGCGGCTGCTGCTGGAGGTCAGGGCAAGTAATTCAGGCGCCATCGCCCTCTATCGCAAAGCCGGATTCGAGGAGGATGGCAGGCGACGTGGTTACTATCCTGCCCTGGCAGCGCCTGACCTGGACGCTACCCCTGAGCCACGGGTCGGTGGCGCAGTCATGTCGTCAGGGGCTGGACCAGAGCATGTGTCGGGCGCCGGCGCGGGCCGTGAGGACGCGTTGCTGATGTCGCGCCGGGTACTGTAAGCGGACTCAGCCGTTGTTTGTTTCCACCTCATCGAACTTGCCCAGCAGGGCGGTGAGCCGGCGCTCCCACTCCTCGCGCTCCTGCTTGAGCCTGTTATTCTCCTCGCGCAGTTCCTCGGCTTCCATCTTCAGCAACTCCAGTGCTTCGACGGCGCTGGCGACTTTCTGCTCGAGCCGATTGAAGAGTTCGGTACTCATCCTGTTCTCCTGAAAAGACGTCCTGCGCGGCGGACCCATGCCCGCCGTCGATATCCGACGCGCAGCGTAACGCCGAGGGCCTCGGCTCGGCAAGCGTTGCCGGAAGGCGACGCAGGCGCCTCAGCTCCCGGTGGTCGACAGCCGTCGATAAAGCCGCCCGGTGCTGTCCCCGGCGCGCACCTCCCTGTGCAGTTGCCAACTGCCAGGCACCTGGGGGGCGAGCTCCGACTCGGTTTCCACATAGATGTAGGCCTCCTCCGCCAGCCAGCCCTGCTCCAGCTGTTCGCAGCAGGGCAGGGCCAGCTGCTGGCGAAAGGGGGGGTCGAGAAATACCAGCGTGAATGGTGGGGTGGTGTCGGAGGGGGAAGCGGCGAGAAAAGCGAGCGCATCGGCGGTGATGACCCGGCCGCGCTGTGCGGCGCCCAGGGTTTCGAGATTTGCACAAAGTGCCTGGGCGACGCGGCCGTCGCGTTCGACGAACAGCGCCTCCCGGGCGCCGCGGGAGAGGGCTTCCAGACCCAGCGCGCCGGTACCGGCGAAGAGGTCGAGCACGCGCGCCCCCGGAGTGGCCATTGCGAGCCAGTTGAACAGCGTTTCCCGCACCCGGTCGGGGGTCGGGCGCAGGCCGGGACTGTCCAGCACCGGCAGCAGGCGGCGGCGATACTCGCCGCCGATGAGGCGCAGGCGACCGCCGCCCTTGCCCTGGCGGGTATCGCCGGGGGAGCGGCGGAGGCGGGAAGTCGGGCGGCGGCGTGTCATGGCCGAATTGTACCCGTCGACTTGTCCACAGTCATGGTGCGCGGTGGTAGGATGTAGCGATCATTCACCCGTGAGGCTGAATTCCCCCATGTTCGGTTTTTTCAAGCGCAAGAAGCAGCAGGAAGAGCAGCAGCAGCGGCTAACGGATTCGGAGCGCCAGGCCGAGGAAGAGGCATCGGCGACGCCGGCGGCTGAGGAAACCTCTCCCGAGCCGGCCCCTTCGGAGCCGGCGATCACCGAAGCGCAGCGGCCCGAGGAGGTCGCCATGGCCGGCCTGGCCGCCGACGAGGTGCTCGACCGCACCGAAGCGGTCCATGAGGTCAGCCCCGAGGAGGAGAACGCCGCGCTGCGTGACGAGGCATTGGCATCCGATCCGGTAGGTGCTGAAGCTATTTCCGAGCCCGAGCCCGAGCCCGAGCCCGAGCCCGAGCCCGAGCCCGAGCCCGAGCCCGAGCCGCTGCGAACCCCGTTGCAGGAAAAGCCGGTTTCCGAGAAAAAGGGTTGGTTCGCGCGTATTCGTTCTGGCCTGGGCAAGACCCGCGCCAACCTCACCGATGGCATCGCCGGGCTCTTCCTGGGCAAGAAGCAGATCGACGACGAGCTGATCGAGGACCTCGAAACCCAGCTGCTGATGGCCGACGTGGGCATTGAGGCCACCACCGAGATCATCGACCGGCTCACCGAGCGTGTGTCGCGCAAGGAGCTCAAGGACCCCCAGGCGCTCTATGGGGCGCTGCAGGACGAGCTGACCGTGATGCTCGATGCCGTGGCGCAGCCGCTGGCATTGCCGCCCAAGGGGGAGGGGCCCTTCGTCATCCTGGTGGTGGGGGTCAACGGCGTGGGCAAGACCACCACCATCGGCAAGCTGACCCAGCGTTTCCAGCGCGAGGGCAGGAGCGTGATGCTGGCGGCCGGCGATACCTTCCGTGCCGCTGCGGTGGAACAGCTGAAGGTGTGGGGTGAGCGCAACAGCGTGCCGGTGATCGCCCAGCACACCGGCGCCGACAGTGCATCGGTGATCTTCGATGCTGTCGCTGCTGCCAAGGCGCGCAAGGTGGACGTGCTGATCGCCGATACGGCCGGCCGGTTGCACAACAAGGGCCACCTGATGGAGGAGCTCAAGAAGGTGCATCGGGTCATGGGCAAGCTGGACGATACGGCCCCCCATGAAGTGATGCTGGTGCTCGATGCCGGCACCGGGCAGAACGCGCTCTCCCAGGCGGCCACCTTTAACGAGGCCGTGCCGGTGACCGGAATCACCTTGA
>SKVX01000196.1 GCA_007129225.1 Halomonas sp. | reverse complement strand
TGCGCGTTCCCTTTGTGCCTGTTCGGATGCCTGTTGGCTCTGCTGTTGCTGTTCGGAAAGCTCCTGCTTGAGGCGGTCGTTTTCCGTCTTTAGCGCCTGGTTTTGCACCCACTGGGCATTGATGGTGAAGCTGATCAGTCGTTGTTCTGGGCTTTCTGCCTCCAGGCTGCCTACCAAGTCATACCCTTGGCGCGGCAGCCATGCGCTTATGGCCCCTGCATCGCTGGCGTTTTCGTACAATGGCTGTTGGCCGATGCGGATACGTAGTTCAGCAAAGGCTTGTAGCTGGTGGCTGTCGGCCAGTGCTTCCAGTATGGCCAGCTCCTCCCCGGCGGCTTCCAGGATAAGCAGGTTGTTGCTGCCCTGGATGCCGAGCTGTTCGATCATCTGCTTTGGCGTGATACATTCAACCGGCGCTTCGCCTGTTTGGCGCAGGCCAGGGTAGAGCGTCTTGAGCCCGGTGGGCGGGTGCAGGCTGGCAGCACGCTCCAGATTAAAGCGCAGCAGCGAGCGCTTGGTTGGGCCGTTGCCAGCCACCGCAACGGGGTGGACCTGAACCATGGCATGCTTTTGCGCGAGTGCGCTGAGGCTTGCTTCGAAGGCAGGGTTTGGCTCAATAAGGTGGATGGCCTTTGGCTGATGCGCCAGCAGCTCTGGCAGATCGTTTGCGCTGCCTGCCCCGATGTAGACGATGGTGTGGAGGGGGGATGTCATGGATGGTTACCGTCCCTTGTTCTTTAACAGCTCGAGCAGATAGGTGCCGTGGCTGTTCTTGCCATACTCTTTCGCCACCTGCTTGACGTGTTGGCTGCTCACCCAGCCGTTACGCCAGGCGACCTCGGTCGGAACGCCTATCTTGAGTCCTTGACGCCGCTCGATGGTCTCAATGAATTGTCCGGCTTCCAGCAGTGACTCGTGGGTACCGGTATCCAGCCAGGCCGAGCCTCTGCCTAGATCGGTGACTTGCAGCTGATTGTGCTTGAGGTACCACAGATTGATGTCGGTGATTTCCAGTTCGCCGCGCGGTGAGGGTTTCAGGCCCTTGGCGATATCTATGACCTGATTGTCGTAGAAGTAGAGGCCGGTGACCGCGTAGTTGGATTTGGGCTGACGGGGCTTTTCTTCCAGACTGATGGCCTTGCCGTGCTGGTCGAACTCGACGACACCGTAGCGCTCCGGGTCGTGGACCCGGTAGGCAAAGACCCGCCCGCCCTGCTCGCAGGCGGCCGACTGCTTGAGTGTGGTACTCAGGTCGTGGCCCCAGAAGATGTTGTCGCCCAGGATCAGGCAGACCGGGTCGCTGCCGATGAACCGTTCACCGATGATGAACGCCTGGGCGAGACCATCCGGCGATGGTTGTTCTGCGTAGGAGAGGTTAATGCCCCAGCGCGAACCATCCCCCATCTGTCTTTCAAAGAGCGGCAGATCATGCGGGGTGGTGATGATGAGGATATCTCTGATACCGGCCAGCATCAGGGTGCTGAGCGGATAGTAGATCATCGGCTTGTCGTAGACCGGCAGGAGCTGTTTGGAGACCGCCAGGGTTAGCGGGTGCAGACGCGTGCCGGAGCCGCCGGCAAGGATGATGCCTTTCATTGCACGCCCAACCTCTCTCTCTGGTAGGAGCCATCTTGTACCCTGCGGCACCAGTCGAGGTTTTCCAGGTACCATTGCACGGTCTTGTGCAGACCTGTTTCGAAGGTCTCTTGCGGTGTCCAGCCAAGTTCGTGCTGAATTTTGCCGGCATCGATGGCATAACGACGATCGTGACCGGGACGATCGGCAACATGGGTGATGAGGGTGGTGTAGCGGGCAGCGCCAGGCGCGAGTTCGTCCAGCGTGTGGCAGATGTGGTGCACCACCTCCAGATTGCTCTTCTCGTTGTGGCCACCGATGTTGTAGGTTGCGCCGATCTGCCCGGCTTTCAGCACCCGCACCAGGGCTCTGGCGTGATCTTCGACATGCAGCCAATCGCGAATCTGATCACCCTGTCCATAGACCGGCAGGGGTTTGCCCTCCAGGGCGTTGAGAATCATCAAGGGAATCAGTTTTTCCGGAAACTGATAGGGGCCGTAGTTGTTGGAGCAGTTGGTGATGACGGTGGGTAGACCGTATGTGCGCTGCCAGGCACGAACCAGGTGGTCTGAGCTTGCCTTGCTGGCGCTGTAGGGCGAGCTTGGCGCATAGGCGGTTTGCTCTGTGAACAGTGGCAGCGTTTTGCCCTCAGCACCACACTCGGCGGGGTGCGGCAGGTCGCCGTACACCTCGTCGGTGGAGATGTGATGGAAGCGAAAGCGCGCCTTGGCATCACCTTCAAGGCTCATCCAGTAGCGACGCACCGCCTCCAGCAGGGTATAGGTGCCGACGATGTTGGTCTGAATGAACGCTGCAGGGCCATCGATGGAGCGGTCGACGTGGCTCTCTGCGGCCAGGTGCATGACTGCATCGGGCCGAAAGGCTGCAAAGTGGCGCTGCAGGGCGTCTGCATCGCAGATATCGTCTTGGGCAAAGTGGTAACGCGGAGAGTCGGCGATGGGGGCCAGCGATTCCAGGTTGCCCGCGTAGGTCAGCTTGTCGATGTTCAGGACGACATCCTGGCTGTGGCTGATGAGGTAGCGTATGACCGCCGAACCGATGAAGCCGGCACCTCCTGTGACAAGAATGCGCATGCTGGCATCTGCTCGGTTGGGTGAAGTGTGTTCAGCCATAGTAGTCGACACCATACTGAAACGGCTGACCGAGCTCGGCGAGGGTCGGCTGCTGTCGGTCCTTGGCTGAGAGCTTGAGCTGCTCGGCAGGCAGGCGCCAGTCGATGCCCAGGGCCGGGTCGTCGTAGGCCAGCCCGCGATCACATTCGGGCGCGTAGTAGCTATCTACCTTGTACGCGAACAGGGCGCTCTCGCTGAGTACCACAAAGCCGTGGGCAAAGCCCCTGGGCACAAAGAACTGGTGCTTGTTTTCGCCACTGAGCAGGGCGCTGACGTGCTGACCGAAGGTTGGGCTACCCACTCGAATGTCGACGGCTATATCCAGCACCTCGCCCTCCACGACACGCACCAGCTTGCTTTGTGCGTGCGGCGGAATCTGAAAGTGCAGGCCTCGCAGAACACCCCGCGTGGAGCGGGATTCGTTGTCTTGACAGAAGTGAACCGGGTGGCCGACAGCCGCTTCGAAAAGGTCTTGGCGAAAGGTTTCGACAAAGTAACCTCGATGGTCGCCGTGGACGGTGGGCTGACACAGGATGACGTCTGGGATGCGTTGTTTGAGGTAGTTCATGTGGGGCTATGGCATTGGTGGAGAGCGACACGCCAGTCAGGCAGTTTCAGACCAAAGGTGCGGTAGAGCTTGCTGTTGTCCAGCACGGAATAGGCTGGCCGTTTTGCCGGTGTCGGATAGGCTTCGCTAGGGATTGGGTGGATCGTTTGGCAGCGGCGCTGCTCGGCGGGCAGTGGCTCGATGATGGCCTTGGCAAAGTCATACCAACTGCACTGGCCCGAGTTGGTCAGGTGATAGACCCCTGCATGGGCGGCCAGGTAATCGGCATCTCGCAGCCCTTGGGCGATGAGCTGAGCGGTGAGTTCGGCAATGTGCCTGCTCCAGGTGGGGCTGCCCACCTGGTCGTTGACGATGCTCAGCTCTTCCCGCTCGCAGGCCAGTCGACGCATGGTGTTGAAGAAGTTTTTGCCGTGACGGCCATATACCCAGGCGGTACGCAGAATCAGGTGGCGGGCACCGGTCTGCTCGATGGCCCGTTCGCCTTCGAGCTTGCTCCGGCCGTAAACTCCCAATGGCGAGGTCGGCGAGCTTTCGGTGTAGGGGTGGCTGGCACTGCCGTCGAAGACGTAGTCGGTTGAGTAGTGGATTAGGGTGGCATCGATGCGCTGGGCCAGTTCAGCGAGGAGACCGGGCGCCGTGGCATTGACCGCCACGGCTGCCGCCTCATCGTCCTCTGCGGCATCCACCGCGGTGTAGGCAGCCGCGTTGACGATGAGGCGCGGCTTAACCTGATTGACGACATCTCGCAAACTGGCCGGGGCGGCCAGGTCTGCACGTACCCCGCCCTCCCCTTGCCGGCTGGCGACGACCACTGGCCCCAGCGGGGCCAGACTGCGCTGCAGCTCATGGGCGACTTGGCCATTTTTGCCCAATAGCAGGATCATTCTCTATGGTCCCTGACGATGGCGACCAGCATCTGCAGGATCAAGGTGAAGAGCAGCGTAAGCAGGGTGAAGACCGTGATGCTGTACAACCGGCGCGGCTCGGTGCTGAATTCCGGCAACGTCGGGCTTTGCAGGATCGAGATCTGTTTGAGCTGGCGTATCGCTTCGCCTCGAGTGGATTCGAGCATGGTTAGGGCGCTGGAGTAGAGATCTTGGGCAAACCTTGCCTGCAATTCGAGGGTTTCATACTCAAGGGTAATGCGGTTGAGCGCCTCACCACTCTGTGCTGCCATGCGGGTGCGCTCGACGGCGATCTGCTCCTCGAGCGCCTGGATACGTGCGCTGAGGGCAATCATTTCGGGTGACTGCGGGCTGCGGGTGGTCGCGAGTGCGGTACGCTGCGCCTGCAGTGAAGCAAGCTCGCGTTCGAGTCCGGCCACGACGGCCATGAGGCTTTCGACCGCCGCACGCGGTGAGATCAGGCCGTGCTCGTTCTGGTATAGCAACAGCGCCTCGCGAGCCTGATGAAGCCGTTCTGCCAGTACTTGGGCCTGCTGCTCGATGAAGCGCACCTGTTCTGAGGCAAGCCGCTGGCCCATGGCGTTCATATGCGCTTCGCCTTTGGCCAGCATCAGCTGGTTGATGGCATGGGCCATTTGTGCATCGAATGCGCTTACCTGAACCCGCAGGACGTTGGCGTAATCATCAAGCTCGACCTCTACCCGCTTCAGGTAGTAGCGATGCAGCTCTTCGATCGGCACATCTGCTTTGCGCAAGCGACTGAGTCGATCGATCGACGGCTGGCTGTAGTGGCTGCGTAGATCGAGCTGTTGATCCAGCTTGCGCAGCATGTCAACCGAAAGCAGATGTTCACGCAGCAGCAGCAGGTCGCTGCTGACGGTGCTGCCAGTCAGCAGGCTGCCAAAGTTGAGGTTGGGGCTCTCCACGCTTGGGCTGTTGAGCACGACATAGGCGGTAGAGACGTAGCGCTCGCTGGCCACCAGCGTCTGATAGAAGATGTAGCCGACTATGGCTATCAGAGCCAGGAGCCAATAGGGGTGTTGCTGAATCAGTTTGGGCATCAGTTTGGCCGAATCGCGGGTTGTGAAATGGGTGGGCGTGACCGATCAAGCCCAACACTGGCGTGGTAGGCAGCAATAGCATCATGGATATCGTCAAACCATGTCGCCGTGCCTTCATGCAGCCAGATACCGGCTTGGCATAGCTCACGCAGAATACCAATATCGTGCGAAACCATGATCAGACTGGCCTTGCCAATCCGCTCACGGAACGCCTGCTTGGCCTTGGCTTTGAACGCGGCATCGCCGACAGCCGTTGCTTCATCGGAGAGATAGACATCAAAGTCGAAGGCAAGCGACAGACCAAAGCCCAGTCGACTACGCATGCCGCTCGAGTAGGTCTTGACCGGTTCGTCGAAGGCTTGGCCAATTTCGGCGAAGGATTCGACAAAGTCGATGATGCGCTGCATCTCACCGGCATCGCCATGTATGCGGGCGACGAACTTGACATTCTGACGACCGGTCATGCTGCCTTGGAAGCCGCCACTAAGGCCGATCGGCCACGAGATGCGGCAGTGGCGCTCGATGCTGCCGCGATCGGGGCTGTCCATGTCGGCAATCAGCCTGAGCAGGGTTGATTTGCCGGCACCGTTGCTGCCGACCAGACCGACACTGGTGCCTTTGGGAATGGTCAGGTCGATGTCGCGCAGCACCCAGTCACTGCCGTGCTGGTTGTGATAGCGCTTGTAGA
>SKVX01000004.1 GCA_007129225.1 Halomonas sp. | reverse complement strand
TGGGCGGTACCGGATACATCTCGGCGGTATCGATGAAGTTGATACCGAAGGCGACGGCGCGGTCGAGCTGCTCATGGGCCTCGCTTTCGCTGTTCTGTTCGCCGTAGGTCATGGTGCCCAGACACAGGCGGCTGACCTCGATGCCCGTGTTGCCTAGCTGTCGCGTCTGCATGACTGCTCCTGTCGCGGTTTCGTCCGGTATCGAATGCCATGCTAGCCGAGGCCCAACAAGGCAGCAAATGGCAGGGGTTGAGTCACCGGCGGGGCGGGCGTATGCTGGCCACCCTCATCGGCCCCGGCGGAGTCCGTACGGCGAGCTTACGACAGGCTATGGCGACGACAAGGGATGGTGTCGTCATGCTGCTGAACCACGAACGCAAGGTTGTTTGCCCATGACGCAGGCATCGTCACTGTTCACTCGGCTCGAGTATCGTCTAGCGGAGCAGTTGTTCCATACCCGCTGGTTGCCGCGCTCACCGCGTACCCAGCGCCTGACCATGCGTCTCTTCGAACGCTGTGCCGACGCCGGCCATCCCGGGGCGCTCTCGCTCTATGGACACGTATTGTTCCATCGTGGCGTCAGCCCCCAGGACAAGGCGAAGGGCGCCCGCTACGTGCTGGAGGCGGCTCAGGCGGGAAATCTCCAGGCGCAGTATCAGGCGGCTCGAATCCATGAGAATGGCTGCCTGCAGTATCCCCGGCGCGAGGATAGAGCCGTGACCTGGTATGCCCGTGCCGGCGAGGCGGGCCACCCCCTGGCCGCGGCACGACTTGCCAAGGCCTATCGTTATGGCGAGCTGGGGTTGACGGCGGACGCAACTCACGCCGCCCACTGGCAGGCCCTGGCCGACCGTCACACACGGTTGGAAGGCGCCGAGCTGGACATCGACGGTGCTCAGACACGACACTAGACTGCCGGCCACCTTGGCGACTGATGACATCGCCCGGCCCATCATCGAGGAAGCGCCCATCCGTGACGCTGCCCACACTATTGGATATCGAGGCGTCCGGATTCGGGCGCGGTAGTTACCCCATCGAGATCGGCCTGGCCAGGGCCGATGGCAGTACCTGCGCCTTTCTCGTTCAACCGCTGGAGGAGTGGACCCACTGGGATCCCAAGGCCGAGTTGCTGCACGGCATCTCGCGGGCACGCCTGCACCGGGAAGGCTTGCCGGTCCAGCAGGTGGCGCGTTGGCTCAACGATGAACTGGGTAGCATCGGTATCGCCTATAGCGACAGCTGGGGCTACGATAATACCTGGCTGTCGCTACTGTTCCATCATGCAGGGATGCTACCGGCCTTCCGTCTCGAGGCACTTCGAATCCTGCTTGAAGAGCGCCAGCTCACCCTGTGGCATGCCACACGGGAGGCGCTGATCCAGGAGCTGGGCATTCATCGCCACCGTGCGGGGGAAGACGCCCGACTGCTGCAGCTCACTTACCTGCGTACACGGCAACTGGCGGGCTATGACTGACGCGGGTGCCGCTCACCTCAGCCGTTGGCCAGGCGAACCTCCAGGGCATCGAGCAGCATGGCCGGCTCATTGGCATCGATAAGGCAGGTGCGGGTTCGTGAGTCGAGAAAGCCGTGCTCCACGGAGCTGTCCAGGAAGGCCAGCAGCGGGGAATAGAAGTCTGCCGTGTCGAGGACGCCGATGGGCTTGTCATGCAGCCCCAGGTACTGCCAGGTCCAAGTCTCGAACAGCTCCTCAAGGGTACCGATACCGCCGGGCAGGGCAATGAACGCATCGGCATGGGCGGCCATGCTGGCCTTGCGTTCGTGCATGTTGTGGACACGAATCAACTCGGTCAGTCCCTCGTGGGCCTGCTCACGCTCTACCAGATGGTCTGGCATCACCCCGATCACTTCGCCTCCTTCGGCCAGCACGGCGTTGGCCAACTCCCCCATCAGCCCGATACGCGCACCGCCATAGACCAGGCTATGACCGCGTGCGGCCAGCTCACGCCCCAGGGATCGGGTGGCTTCCAGAAAGACAGGATCCCGACCGTTGCGAGAGCCCAGGTAGACGCAGAATCTCGACATGCTTTTCTCCATGGCAGGGTGATTATCCTAGCAGCCGGGACCCGCGAAAAGGAGCCTCAGGGCAGGCAGTCGGCAACAGCATATTCTCGGTCCATCCACTGGCCAACGACGTTGTCGCCGCACAGGTGATGGGCATACTGCGTATGCAGGCAGCGGACCTGGTCCCAGTTGGCGATGCCGCCAATGCCGCGTTCGCGCAGGACCGTTTCATAGCCGAGCTGGATGACCCTTTCGCGCTGGGACGACTCCATGTAACGCCAGCGTGCCTCGACATAGTCCCGATGGCTGGCGTGATAGGCAGCCAGGAAATCGGCATCCTCCTGGAGCCGGGTCTCCAGCACCTTGATCACCCCGCGGGCCTCGATGCGCGAGATCTCGATCTTCAGGCGCTCGGAACAGAGCCAGTAGAGGGTGGGGAAGGGCTTGCCCTCGACGATGGGTGCCATGCGCAGCACCAGTGGTGTGCCTTCGCCATCGGTGGCGGCCACGGCCTCGACGCCCCGGGGAGCTCGGCCCAGCTGGCGGGCGATGATGGCCAGTTGGCGCTCATCGGGTGTCTGATCGGTCTGGATCACCATCGCTTGGGTCCCGTACGAACTTGTTGGAGCGGCCCACGGCGCGAAAGAAGGTCCGGTTGAGCTGCTCGGGAGAGGGGACATAGCCCTTCCAGCGTCGTTCGCAGTACTCATTGGCCCGTGCCATCAATACGTCGTAGAGGCGATTGAACGGCGCATCATAATCGTAGGGGTCCGCCCCGAACAAGCGGATGTGGGGGTAATCCGCGAAACGCTCCATGAAGTAGCGCTCCAGGTCTTCTTCCACTGCACGGTGCTGGTCGACGTTATCGGGATCGAGCCAGAGGTTGTAGCGTATGGCCATGATCAGCTCCAGGCAAAATTGGGTGTTCCAGCCAAGTGGGCCATGACTCTGTGACCACAAGCGTAGTGCTTTGGCTCAGGGGACGTCAGTGCCGAGCGAGCCGCACCAGCCTTGCGCCGGTCAGTCGAACCAGGTCGTCCGGTGCCAGGCGGATCTCCAGGCCGCGCCGGCCGCCGCTGACATGGATTGCTGCGAAGCCCGCCGCGCTCTCGTCCAGAAAGGTGGGCAGGCGCTTCTTCTGCCCCAGGGGGCTGATGCCGCCGAGCACATAGCCCGTGGCCCGCGCCGCCTCGGCGGACTCTGCCATGCACGCTCGCCGGCCTCCGGCGGCCTTGGCCAGCGCCTTGAGATCCAGCTGGGCGGTGACCGGCACGATGCCGATCGCCAGGCGGCCATCGTCGAGCCGAGCCACCAGGGTCTTGAACACGCTCCGTGGCTCCAGCGACAGCGCGCGGGCCGCTTCCTCGCCGTAGGCTGGCGCGCGTGGGTCATGCTCGTAGCTGAGCAGCTCGAAGTTGGCGCCGTCCCGTTCCAGCAACTTGATGGCCGGCGTCATGCCTGCCTCGGCTCCTCGACGTCGCGCAGGTGCGCCTCCAGGGCCGTGCGCAACTCCCCTTCGATGCGCACTGCCCGCTTCTCGCCATGGTCGAAGTGCACAAGCACGGTGTGGCCCAGGTTGGTGAGCACCCCCTTCTGCCAGGCCTCCTGGGTCACGGTGAAGGAGCTGTTGCCCAGTCGCGAGAGATAGGTGCGCAGCTCGATGTCACTGCCATAGTGCAGTTCGGCCCGGTAGTCGATCTCCATGCGGGCCATGATCAGCCGCCACTTGCGCGGGTCCAGGTCCGGCGTGAACAGTCGAAAGAGGTCGTTGCGAGCCATCTCGAACCATGCCGGCAGCCGGGTGTTGTTGATATGACCCAGGGCGTCGGTGTCGTAAAAGGCGGGCTCGATGGTGCGCACGAACATGGCAATGATCCTTGTGGGTCCTGACAGTGGTGTCCTGTCGGTGCGGGGCGGTAAAAGGTTCGAAATGCCAGCATTGCCCCGAGCAAGCGCTAGGTCAAGTGTCTCTGGCAGGCCGGGCCGCATGCCAGGCCTGCAGTCGCGTCCATGCCAGCAGCCAGAGCGTGGCCACCCCGAACCCGGCCAGGGTGCCCAGGAACAACCCCAGGGTGGCATAGGTCAGGGAGACGCAAAGGGCGTAGCAGAGCAGTGCGCCCAGTCCGGCAGGATAGTGCTTGATCACCGTGGCGGCCGGCCCTGCCCCATGGGTGAGATGCAATATCACCAGCAGCGGGAACATGGAGATCGGGAAGGCTGCCAGCATGCCCGCCCAGGAGGCAGGCAGCACATGGGCGAGCCCGGTCACCAGGAATACGATGGCGGTAGCCAGCGTTGCCCGCATCCCCAGGGCCGGCCAGCGAGAGCCGCCAGGCTTGACCGTGACCCGGGTTTCTGCGACGTGGCGATAGAGCCAGGTAAAGGCGAAGATGGCCAGCAGGGTGGTCAGGGTGCCGGTCAAGCGGGTGAAGTCGATCCGGGTGAGCAGCAGGCTGACAAGGAACCAGGCCGCCAGGCCACCGGCGGTGCCGGTGAGCACCCCCCTGAGGCCGTCGCGGCGGCCGCAGATCAGGTAGCCGCCACCCAGCGCCATGGTGGCGGTAAAACCGGCCAGGCTGTATACCGCGCTCTCGGCGGCAAAGTCCGGCGATATCTCCAGCCCGATGAAGAACAGGGCGATGGCGGTGCCCAGCGGGTAGCCGGCGAGCAGGCCGGCCATGCGGGTACTGACGCGCTCGGCGACCATCGCCAGGCCCAGCACGATACCGATCGACACCACCAGCTTGGCCAACTGCCAGCTCAGGGGAACATCCATGCGGTGAGTCCTTGTGGTCTAGACGAGCCGCAGGCCCTGTCGATCGGCCCAGGCGGCGCCAACTGCATGGCTGAGCTTGTCCCGGAGATGGTCAGGCAGAGCGGCCCGGGCGGCCTCCACATCGTCGAAGTGGCGGTTGAGCAGCCAGCAGTAGGCCCAGGCGCAGGCCTCGTCGTCGCTATGCGGCTCTGGTCGTGCCGGCATCTGAATCAGCAGGAACGCAGCGGTGCGCGCCGCCCAGAGCGGGATGTCGGCGCCGGCCTCGGGATGGCTCCAGGCCGCCATCGTGTTTCCGTCGGGTGTTTCATCAGGCTGGCCCAGCTTGGCCACCCGGGCGGTCTCGGCCAGAATCAGCGCCAGCCTGTCCGAATCGCCACTACCCAGCTTGCGCCACTGTTCGATCAGGGCGGGCATGCCTCGACGTACCTTGGCATAGAAGCCGCTTTGCGGCATGGTTTCACTCATCGTCGCTGCTTCCCGAGGAAAGAACATGGAGTTCGATTTTGCCACGCCTGTCGAGCGTCGCCACCCCGAACAGGGAACGTGGCCTTCGCAGAAATGGCACCGCTACGACGCCAGTGTGCTGCCACTTTGGGTGGCCGACATGGACTTTCGCTCACCGCCAGCGGTCATCGAGGCGTTGCGGGCAAGGGTCGACCACGGGGTCTACGGCTATGGCATGGTACCCGACTCGCTACGCCGGACTCTATGCGAGTGGAGTGCCAGCGAGTACGGCTGGGAGATCGAGCCCGCATGGCAGCTGTGGTTACCCGGCGTGGTGCCGGCGCTGCATCTGGCCAGCCTGGCCCTGACCGAGCCGGGTGACGGCGTGTTGACCATCACGCCGATCTACCCGCCCTTCCTCAAGGTGGCCGAGCGAACGGGGCGGCTGCCCCAGCGGGCGGCGATGGCTCCGCCCCAGGCGTCGGGCGAGCAGTGGTACCTCGACATCGAGGCGCTGGAAGCAGCCATCACCCCACGGACCCGCCTGCTGCTCTGGTGCCACCCCCACAACCCCACTGGCCGGGTCTGGCGCCATGAGGAGCTGGCCGCCCTGGCGGAGCTGGTGGAGCGCCACGACCTGCTGCTGGTCTCCGATGAGCTGCACTGTGACCTGCTGCTGGAGTCGGGTGCCACGCATCGCCCGCTTGCAGCGGTCTTTCCCGAGCTGGCTGCCCGCACGATCACCCTCTGGGCGCCCTCCAAGACCTTCAATCTGGCCGGCTTGACCACGGCCTGTGCCGTGATCGAGAACGAGGCGCTGCGTCATCGCTTTGCCGAGGCCCTTCGTGGCCTGATGCCTGTCGGCAACGTGCTCGGCCTGGTGGCTGCCGAGGCGGCCTATGCCCATGGCAACCCGTGGCGCCGGGTGCTGCTCGAGGTGCTGCGTGGTCATCGCCGCACCCTTGCCGATCGGGTGGCCGACTGGCCCGGTGTTGCCATGGGCATGCCCCAGTCCACCTACCTTGCATGGCTGGACCTGCGTGGCGCCGAAGGGCTGGCAGGGAGCGCGGGTTCACCCCAGCAGGTGCTGCTGGAGGATGCCGGAGTGGCCCTCTCCGATGGCAGTGATTTCGGCTGGCCTGGGTTCGTCCGCCTCAACTTCGGCACTACCGCCACTCAGCTCGAGGAGGCACTGGCCCGACTCGATGGTGTGTTGAAGCGGTGAACTGAAAAGGAGACGTCCCCTGGTGGGGCAGCCTCCTGGTTCGATCCATCCTGCGCCATGGTGCTCGATACCGACGGTCTCAGTAGAGCAGGGCGAAGAGTCGACGACGATAGGTCACGGTCAGTGGATGATCGGCGCCCAGGGCATCGAATACTCGCAACAGAGTCTTTCGGGCGGCGTCGTCGCCATAGGCGCGGTCCGCCTGCATCAGTGTCAGCAGGGCTTCCAGCCCGGCCTCGTAATGGCCGTCGGCCACCTGGCGCAGCGCGCGCTTGAACCGGGCTTCGCTGTCGTCGCGCCCGGCCAGGGCTTCCAGCTCCTCGCTGGTGGGCGCTTCCTCCCTGAATTCCACGCTGGCACGGACTCCCCGGGCCGGCGGGGCGTCCCGCTCCTCGGGTGGCAAGTTGTCTAGCAATGCCAGCGCCTCCTCGCTGCGCTCCTCAGCCACCAGAGTCCGAGCCAGTTCCACCTGATAGCCATAGTGCTCAGGGTGCTGCTGAACCAGCTCCTCATAGAGGGTGCGCGCCGTTTCGGTGTCGCCTTGGGCGAGGGCTTCGGCAGCCTTTTCCTCGGGGCTGGCCGAGGCGTCTTCTGGGGCGGGAAAATAGCGCCCGAGCCACTCACGGATCTCCTTCTCGGGGAGCGCGCCCTGGAAGTGATCGACCAGGCCGCCCTGGCTGATCAGCTTGACGTCGGGAACCGAGCGCACGCCCAACTGGGCAGCAATATCCTGGTTGTCTTCGATATTGAGCTTGGCCAGGATGAAGGCACCGTTGTGCTCCCGGGTGAGCTTTTCCAGGATGGGCATCAGGGCCTTGCAGGGCTCGCACCAGGGGGCCCAGCAGTCGAGTAGCACAGGCACCTGGGTGGAGAACTCCAGCAACTGCTGGATGTTGTTGCGATCGACGTCGATGATCAATTGCTCATCGCTCGGAGCCGCTGCAGACGACGGGGCGGGCTCGGGAGGCGTCAGGGGAGCACCGCTGCGGGGATCGACGATCGACATGGGCATGGACCTTTCATGAAGGTGAATTTGTCCGATAGATGCGGGTGACGGGTCCAAGATTCAAGGGCAGGGGTGCGAATCGTTTCAGCCTGGCGTTGGCGATCGGGCCATGCCGGCGGGGCATCCCGGCAAGGGCTGTGGTAGTCTCGGATTCGTCTGGCCGGAACGGTGCCAGGCGTCACGATACGAGGAGCCGCCGATGGCGACATACCAACTCAACAGCAGTAGCGACCTGATCGATAACCCTTCTCCTCGCTGCGCCTGCATGCTGGTGCTGGACACCTCCGCCTCGATGTTCGGGCAGCCCATACGCGAGCTGAATTCTGGCGTTCAGGCCTTCATCTCCGCGATCAAGGAGGATGACATGGCCGCCTGCTCGGTCGAGCTTGGCGTCATCACGGCGGGAGGCAAGGTCACCGAGCAGCTGCCGTTCACCACCGCGATGAACATCTCCCAGTGTCGTCACTTCGCCGCATCCGGGCTCACCCCGCTGGGGGCCGCCATGGAGCTGGCGCTGGACCGGCTGGAGGAGCGCACGGCAGCCTACCGCAAGGCCGGTGTCGCCTATTACCAGCCCTGGCTGGTGGTCATCAGCGACGGCGTTCCCACCGATCAGTGGCAGGCGGTATCGGCCAGGGCCCGCTCCCTGGCGCAGCAGCGCAAGATGGTGGTGATGCCGGTCGGGGTGGAGGAGGCCGATCTCGAGGCGCTCAGCGCCTTTTCGACGCGTCCGGCCAAGCGCCTCGACGGCTTGAAGTTTCGCGAGTTCTTCCTCTGGCTCTCGGCCAGCATGAGCCGCGTCTCCGCCTCGGCTTCGACCACCGAACAGGTCCGGCTGCCACCGACTGACAGCTGGGACAGTATCTGAGCATGCCCCGACGCGTCGATGGGAAGGAGGTCTAGTGGCATTGCGGGCAAAGGTCGTGACGGATTCGCTGGGCAAGACACGCCGGCTCGGCAAGCGCCTGGAGCGCGGTGGGGAGGGTGAGATCTTCGCCCTCCAGGAGCGCCCCGACGTGATCGTCAAGTGGTACTACCCGGAGGTCCTCGAGAAGCGTGGCGACGAGCTGCACCGCAAGGTGGAAGCCATGCGCGAGCTGCGCGATGCCCATATGACCCGCGACGTCTGTTGGCCCTTGATCCGCGTCTTCGACGACAAGCACCGCTGGATCGGCTTCGCCATGTATCGGGCCCGCGGCGTCAAGATGGGCTTTTTGGCCCATGCCCTGCTTTATCAGCGCTACTTCCCGGGGCTGGACCGCCGTCAGATCGTCGACTACCTGATCCGCTTCGTCGAGATCGTCCAGCAGCTGCATCGTGCCGGTGTCTGCATCGGCGACTATAACCTCAACAATGTCTTCTGCGTGCCCTCGACCCAGGAGGTCACGCTGATCGACTGCGACAGTTACCAGTTGCGCATGGGCGGCACCTTCTACCCCTGCCCGGTGGGCAGCCCCGACATGACCCCCAAGGAGCATCAGGGCGTGGCCTTTCGCGATATCGTGCGTACGCCCCGCAGCGAGGCGTTCTCCCTTGCCATCGTGCTCTTCAAGTGCCTGATGCTGGGTCGCCACCCCTACGACATCGTCGGCGGCGACGACCCGGTCCGTAATCTACGGCGTGGCAACTTCGCCTACGGTCACGGCCAGCGTGATGTGCCACAGGGGGTCTGGTATGACCTTTGGCGGGCGCTGCCCGAGGGCATTCGCGACATGTTCGTTACCACCTTCACCGCGGGCGCCAACGCGCCAAGCCGTCGCGCGACACTGCCGCAGTGGCATGCGGCCTTGACGATGTACCGCCAGCAGCTGGAAGCCGGTGAGTGTCCACGAGAGCTCGCCAGGCCCAGTGCGAAGCAGACGTCGCAGGTGTTGCATGCCAGATGAGCTGAGTCCTATCGATACTGAGCGACAGGAGGGAACCTGGGCGACCCTGGCCACGGCGGTGCCGGGGCTGGCGCACCTGGAGGCTCCCACGGCAATGCCTTGTCAGGATGCCGCCGGTACGGCTGCTGGCCGGCACCCCGTGCTGGTGGTGGCCGACGGTGCCGGCAGTTCACCGGCCTCCGACCGGGGCGCCCAGGCCGTGGTAACGGCCCTGCTGCGCCTGCTGGATACCCTGGAGGTCCAGGTGGGGCAGTTGCTGGATAGCGTGGCGCCCCCCGAGGCGGCGGACAAAGAGGCGTTCGCGCGGATGCTGGTCAGGCATGCCCAGGGTGCCCTGAAAGACCTGGCGGTGGCGCAGCAACGCTCGGTTCGCGACTTGCGCTGTACCCTGCTGCTCGTCGTGGCGGGGCAGGTTCGGTTGCTATGGCTCAAGGTCGGTGACGGGGCCCTGGTGGTGGAGCAGGCCGTACCCGTCGAAGCCGGGGTGGAGTCGAGTGAGCCCGTTCTCATGCCGGAGCTCGGCACCCTGGGCGAGCCCGGCAAGGGCGAATTCGCCAACCAGACGGTTTTCGTCGATGAGCGCCTGTCACCCGACCAGGTGCAGTGGGGCTGCCGCGATATCGCGCAAGTGACCGGCATGGCGGCCATGAGCGACGGTGCGGCCGAGAAGCTGGTCTCGCTTGGCGGCGAGCGGGTGTCGGGCCAGCTCAGCCACTGGCTAGACGACCTGCGGCGGGGCCGGCTGCGTCAACGCGACCTGGTTCGGCTTTTCTACAGCGATGCCTTCTGTCGCGGCACCAGTGGCGATGATCGCAGCATCGCCCTGGCTGCGCGCGACCTGCCGCTCCAGGAGAACGTACAAGGGTAGCCGGGGCCGCTGACGTTGAATGGAAAGCGAACCGACGACGGTCGTCGTGATGGCGCCCAATAAAAAAACCGAGGCTTGTGGCCTCGGTTCTTTCGAATTTGGTAGCGGGGGCCGGATTTGAACCGACGACCTTCGGGTTATGAGCCCGACGAGCTACCAGACTGCTCCACCCCGCATCAACGTGGTGCGAATACTACGCTTTTTCTGCGCCATGTCAAGGGGGCGGCCGATGATCGTGCACTTGTCGCTCAAGGGTCCATAATCACAAAGGATGCTTGAAGGGGGAGCCTTTCAGGAAGCATCCTGTTACAGCTTGCCTGCTGCTTCAGGTCAAGCCATTCTGCATAAGTATGCGTCATGATCAGGGAGGTGGAATATGACCCAAACAGCACCCGTTGCCTGGGTAACCGGCGGAACCGGTGGTATCGGCTCGTCGATATGTCGCAGCCTGGCCTCAGCGGGCTATCTCGTGGTTGCCGGTTATCATAACCCGGAGAAGGCAAAGACCTGGCTGGAGACCCAGAAGGCCGATGGCTTTGACAATATCGCCCTGTCGGGCGTCGACCTGACCAGCTTCGAAGCGTGTGAGGCTGGCATCAAGGAGATCGAGGAGAAGCATGGCCCCGTCAGTGTGCTGGTCAACTGTGCCGGTATCACCCGGGACGGCACCTTGAAGAAGATGACCGCCGAGCAGTGGCACGAGGTCATCGACACCAACCTCAACAGCGTCTTCAACACCTGCCGTAGCGTCATCGGGACCATGCTCGACCAGAAGTACGGTCGCATCATCAACATCTCCTCGATCAACGGCCGCAAGGGGCAATTTGGCCAGGTCAACTACTCTGCCGCCAAGGCAGGCATGCATGGCCTCACCATGGCGTTGGCCCAGGAGACCGCCACTAAGGGAATCACCGTCAACACCGTGTCGCCGGGCTACATTGCCACCGACATGATCATGAAGATTCCGGAGAATGTGCGCGAGGCGATCCGCGAGACCATCCCGGTCAAGCGCTATGGTACGCCGGAAGAGATTGCGCGACTGGTCGTCTTCCTGGCCGACAAGGAGTCGGGGTTCATTACCGGGGCCAACATCGATATCAACGGTGGTCAGTTCATGGGCTGACACCACTCCGTCATAGACCATGCATCAGCGGGAGGCTTCGCCTCCCGTTTGCGTGTCTGCAGGTGTGAAGGCGAGCCTGCCGGCAGGTGGTAGCCTGGCTCTCATGGAGGCGGCAGGTGGGTCAGTCGTTTCAGCAGGGCGTCGAGCTCACCGACCTCATGCGCCCACTGGTCCGGTGAGACAGGGCCGGTGGCGAGCAGGTTGCGCAGCACGATGCGGACTTCCTCTGCACGGCTGAGCTCCCGGCTCAGCCCTTCGTTGAGCCGCTCGACCTGGATGGCCAGACGCAGCGGTTCGTCACGCTGGCTGACGCGGCCCATGGCCAACAGCGAAAGGTGGACACGCAGCCGTGCCAGCTGCTCGGCCACGTCGGCCGGGGAGGGGGGGTGAAGACGTGCGGCGTTGCGCTGCTCATGGGCGGTGCGCATGTCCTCCGGGAGGGAGAAGTGCTCATCGGCGGCGATTCTCTCGACAGCGCCCTGTTCGATCAGCTTGGCATCTGCCTTCAGGTGTGCGTCGATTAGGGGCCGGTAGGCTTGCCAACGCTGGATCTCCTCGGCCACGGCCAGGCGATTGAGTCGTTCCCGCCGGGCACGCACGATGCCGCTCCAGCGGCGTCGCATGCCCTCCGTGCGCCGCCCCGAGGGTAGCGGTTCAAGGGTCGACGCCTCATCGATGGCCTGTTCCAGGATCGTGCTATCCGCATGGCGGCTCGGCTGCCAGGCGTCGATTCGATCGATCAACGCCTGCATCTCTTCCAGGCGTTGTCGAGCTCGCTGAGTGCGGTCATCCCGCTGGGCTTCACGGGCGGCGAAGATCTGGTCGCAGATCTCGCGAAATTCCCGCCACAGCGCCTGCTCCTCGCCACGGGGTGCACGGCCCAGCTCGCGCCAGCGCTGCTGAAGCGCCTTGGCTTCTTCGGCCCGGGTGGTTGCCGGCAGCTGTCGCTCGAGCAGTGCGCGGGCTTCGTCGACAAGTTGCCGCTTGGTATCGGCCAATTTCCGTGCCCGCTGGTCGATAAGCCCCTGGAGTGCGTAGCGGATGCGCCCGAATCGCCGCCCGATGGCTTCCGACTGCTCCTTGGGAACCGGCGAGTGGCGACGCCACTCCTCCCGGGCGTGATCGCGGATACGGCGCAGCGCGTCCGGGTCGGCATCCTCGGCGGGGGCCTCCAGCAGGGCTTCCAATTGCTCGCAGAGTGCCGTACGGGCTTCCAGGTTGCGGATGCGCTCGGCATTCAGCTTGTCCCGCCAGGGGGCCAGGCGTTCGTGGATACGGTCCGACGCCGTGCGGAACTGCTCCGAGAGCTTGCGATTGGCGGCGGCATCGCCCAGCAGTTTCCAGTCCCGCACCAGCTGCCGGTGCCGGCGGTCGAGCTCCACGTCGGCCAGCGTTGACTCCTCGGCCAGTTGCTCGATGGCCTGGCAGAGCTGCTCGCGCTTGGGGCCGGCAACGAAACCGCGCCAGTCACGCAGCTCGGCAAGCCTGGCCCCCAGGCGCTTGAGGGTGGCCTGATGGGGTTGGAGCCGTTCTGCCGGCAGTGATTCGGCACGGTGCCTGAGGCTTTGATGCAGGCGGCTGGCCCCCTTGAAGGCACCCCGGTCGAGTAACTGCTCCAGTTGAGCGAGATCGGTGGCGAACTGTTCCAGCCGTGTATCGAGGCCGTCCTCAGCACTCTCTTTTCCGGCGAGTTCGCGACGGGCCCGGGCGAGCAGCGGTGTCGGGGGAAGGTCCTCGGGCCACTGGCAGGCCTCTAGACTGGCTGCCAGGCGTTCCGGGTCCCGCTCCTTCAGGGCCGCTTCGAGCTCGAACGCCTGTGCGGCCAGTCGCTCCCAGGCGGTGAGAACCCGGTCATAGTCGGCCAGTACGGTGTCATAACGTTCGCGCAGCCCTTCATCGGTGACATGCAGGTCGGAGAGGGTCTGCCAGCGGTTGGCCAGCAGCAGCTTCTGTGAGCGCAGGCTGGCAATATCCTGCTCGGTGAGAAGCTCCCCTCGCGGCAGGCCGGCAAGGCTCTCCTCCAGTGCCTCGAGCAGCGATTCACGGGCTTCGGACGCCAGTTCGCGGCGGCGGTCCGCCCGGGCATGGGCGTGCTCGCGTGCCTCATGGTCGGAGATGACCTTCCGGCAGCGCTGGCAGGCGTCCTGGTAGCGGCGCTCCTGGCTGGCATTGGGAAGGCCCGGCATCGATTCCCACTCCCGGGCCAGATGACGATACCGGCCGGCACAGAGCGGCTCCCAGGGAGCGTGGCCTTGAGCCTCCAGCTTGGCCAGCAGGGCCTCGCGGTTCTCGCGCTCGGCGGTCAGGGAGGCGGCATCGGCTTTCAGGCGATTCAGGCGCTCTTTGGCCTGACGCATGACCTGGCGGTCGCGCCGGGCCCTCTGGGCCAGCTGCTGCAGGCCGGCCTCGCTGGTCACCCGGGCCGCAGCGGCGTGACGGATGGCGGCGATCCCGTTCTCGCAGGCCTGGTGGATAAGGTCCTCCTCCGCATCGAGGCGAGCCACGGCGGCCAGCCTCAGCTGCTGGTTGTCGCCCTGCAGGGCGACGGCGGAGAGCAGGCCTCGGTCGTCGATGTTTTCCAGCAGCTGCAGACGCCGGGTCAGCGGCACGCTCCCGGTCTTGCCGGTAAGTATGTCGATCAGGCGGCGATGCAGCTCCGGGGCGTAGGGCTGTTCGCCGAGTAGGCGAATCAGGGTGTCGGGCTCGTCGATGCGTTCCAGCGCCGCCAGGCGAACCTGTCGATCGCTGTCGAGGCAGAGTCGCTCCAACCCCTCTCGCTGGTCTGGGCGCGAAGGGTCGAGTTTGTCGACGGCCTGGCGTCGTACCTGGGCGTCGTGGTGCTGCCATCGAGGGGCAAAAAGGCGTCGAAGGAATCCGGGCATGGGGCATCCTGAGCGTGGAGAGCGCAGGGCAAAGTGCCTGCGCGAGCCGTATTATTGCTATCGGGTCGGCATCTTTCGTCTAATGTATGTATCTAAGCACGCGCCGCGGCTGGGGAAAAGCCTAACCCCCGGCATGGTGTGGCCAATCTGCGACTCTGTCATCCCGGCCCGGCTGGCCGTATGATCAGTTGCAGGGGCGCAGGGAGTCGCTTAGCTTTAGACCCACGACCCGACAACACCCGAGTGGAGTCCGGCAATGAGCCTCAAAGTGGACAGGGCAAGCATGGCATTTACCTTCAAGGGGGGCATGCTGCCAATGACGGTCATGGAACTGGCCAGCGCAGACCCGGAACGCATCCGAGAGCAGCTTTCCGGCAAGCTCAGTCAGTCACCCGCCTTCTTTCAGCATACCCCCGTCGTTCTCAGCGTGGAGAAGCTCGATGAGCCTCACCTGGCGCTGGAGCGCATCTGTGCCGTATGCCGGGCCCACAAGCTGCTACCGGTGGCGGTGCGCGGTGGCCCCGATCCGGTGAAGCAGTCGGCCTGGGCGCTGGGGCTGGGCTGGTTTCCACCCAACGACGGTGCTCGTGTTCGCACGCTGGAAGGCGTGTCCACGGTCGAGCCGACGCCCGATGTGCAGGAACCCTCTCCGGAGCCGGCCAGCATGGCCAGCGGCGGCCGTATCTATCGGGGCACGGTACGCTCCGGTCAACAGGTTACCGCTCCCGATGGGGATCTGGTGGTGATCGGTGCCGTCAACGCCGGAGCCGAGGTGTTGGCAGCAGGCAGCGTGCATGTCTATGGTGCCCTGCGCGGTCGAGCCCTGGCCGGCATTCATGGCGATACCATGGCCGGTATCTTCTGCCGAGAGCTGCGTGCGGAGCTGCTGTCGGTCGCCGGCAACTACAAGCGCCTGGAGGATATCGACCCTCAGCTGCTGGGGACTTCGGTCCAGGTCAAGCTCTGCGATGCCCAACTGGGGATAACCTCACTCAGTTGACTGTATGCGGCACCCCTTATTGACGCTCCATATTTTATCGTTATCCGTTTTCTCCGTTATCCATAGGGAAGTACAACTTGGCCAAGATTATCGTAGTGACCTCAGGCAAGGGTGGGGTCGGAAAGACAACCAGTGCAGCGGCCATTGCCACCGGCCTGGCCCTGCGAGGCAACAAGACCGTCGTCATCGATTTCGACGTGGGGCTGCGTAACCTGGACCTGATCATGGGCTGTGAGCGTCGTGTGGTTTACGACCTGGTCAACGTGATCCAGGGTGAGGCGGGGCTCAATCAGGCATTGATCCGCGACAAGCGTGTCGACAACCTGCATATCCTGCCGGCCTCCCAGACCCGCGACAAGGATGCCTTGACGTCGGAAGGCGTGGAGAAGATTCTCGAGACGCTCAGCAAGGATTTCGACTATATCCTCTGCGACTCGCCTGCCGGCATCGAGCGGGGTGCCCAACTCGCCATGTACTACGCCGACGAGGCGATCGTGGTGACCAACCCCGAGGTGTCGTCGGTGCGCGACTCCGATCGAATCCTGGGGCTGCTGGCGTCCAAGACCCGACGGGCCGAGCGTGGCGAGGACCCGATCAAGGAACACCTGCTGATCACCCGCTACAATGCGACCCGCGTTGACGATGGCGACATGCTCAACCTCGAGGATATCCGCGAGATACTGGCCATCGATCTGATCGGACTGATCCCGGAGTCGGAAGCGGTGCTGCGTGCGTCCAACCAGGGGGTGCCGGTCACCCATGACGACAACAGCGATGCGGGTCAGGCCTATGCCGATACCGTCTCGCGTCTTCTCGGTGAGGAGGTGCCGTTGCGCTTCCACGAAGCCCAGAAGAAGAGTCTGCTGAGCCGCATGTTCGGAGGAGGTCGCCGGTGAAGTTGCTCGAATTCCTGAAGCGCGAACGCAAGAAATCCGCGTCGGTCGCCAAGGAGCGACTGCAGATCATCGTGGCCCACCAGCGCAGCCAGCGCGGTCAGCCGGATTACATGCCGATGCTGGAGAAGGAGCTGCTGGAGGTGATTCGGCGTTATGTCCAGGTGGATGACGATGCCATCAACATCAGCCTGGACAGCGAGGACAACTGCTCGGTGCTGGAGCTCAACGTCACCCTGCCACGCAGTTCATAGTCGAGCACTCGGTCGGCGTGCTGGCTGGCCGGGTTGAAGCCTGGCTGAGGCATCGGCAAGGCTATGATAGGCTGTGCCACTCAGCGACGCAGAGTCAGGAGACACCGCGCCCATGGCGAAGCCCGATGCCGCCCCGATGACCTTTCTGTGGCACGACTACGAGACCTTCGGCGCCGATCCGCGTCGCGATCGACCCTCGCAGTTCGCTGCCATTCGCACCGATGCCGACTTCAACGAGATCGGCGATCCCGTCGAACTCTTCTGCAAGCCCGCCGACGACTACCTGCCGCACCCCCAGGCGTGCCTGATCACCGGCATCACGCCGCAGCAGGCGCGCCGTCGAGGCCTGCCGGAAGCCGAGTTCGCCGGGCATATCCATGCGCTCATGAGCGAGCCCGGCACCTGTGCCCTGGGCTACAACAGCTTGCGTTTCGACGACGAGGTCAGCCGCTGTCTCTTCTATCGCAACCTGCTCGATCCCTACTCCCGGGAGTGGCAGAACGGCAATTCCCGCTGGGACCTGATCGATGCCGTGCGCGCCTTCCACGCCCTGCGACCGAGCGGTATCGAGTGGCCGTACCGCGAGGACGGCAGCCCCAGCTTCCGGCTCGAGGACCTGACCGCCGCCAATGGCATCGCCCATGAAGGCGCCCATGATGCCGTGGCCGACGTGCGTGCCACCATTGCCCTGGCGAAGCTGCTCAGGGGCAGCAATCCCCGTCTCTTCGATCACCTGCTTGAGCTGCGCAAGAAGCGTGAAGTGGCGCGTCGGCTCGACGTGCCCGGCCGCAAGCCTGTGCTGCACATCTCGCGCCGCTATCCCGCGAGCCGCGGCTGCAGCGCGCTGGTGATACCGCTCGCCGAACATCCCACCAACCCCAACGGGGTGATCGTCTACGACCTCTCCGTCGACCCTGAGCCGCTGCTGACCCTGAGCGCCGAGCAGATTCGACAGCGCATCTTTGTCAGTAACGACGACCTGGCCGAGGGCGAGGCGCGTATTGCGCTCAAGGTGATCCACATCAACCGCAGTCCGGTGATCCTGCCGGCGGCGGCCTTGAAGGACGTGGAGGGCCCCCGGCAGGGCGAGTATGGCGATATCGTCGAGCGACTGGGGCTGGACCTAGCCGCCTGTCGCGCACACTGGAAGCGCCTGGCCGGTAGCGCCGATGCGGCAAGCAAGGCCGTGGAAGCCTTCGCCGCCCCTCCGCCCGAGGGGCCGCATGACCCGGACCTGATGCTCTACTCCGGTGGCTTCTTCTCGCCGGCCGACCGCCAGCAGATGCAGCGGGTGCGAGATATCGACCCCTGGGACCTGGTGGATGCCCGCTTCGCCTTCCAGGATGCGCGGCTGGAGGAGATGCTGTTCCGCTACCGGGCCCGCAGCTATCCGGAGACCCTTTCCAGCGAAGAGCTGGTGCGCTGGGAAGCCTTCCGCTGGGAGCGCATGAACGACTCGGCGGTGGCCGGTTTCACCCTGAAGGACTTCGCCCGGGAGATCGAGCGGCTCAACCAGGTGGCGCTGAGCGATCGCGACCGCCAGGTGCTTGAGGAGCTGGTGATGCATGTGGAGGCGATGATGCCGCCCCAGGCTTTCGACTAGAAACGGGTCGGGACCGGAACCGAAACCATGAAGCGACAGCGCCCGGCCAAATGGCCGGGCGCTGTCGTTGAGGTGCTTTCGTTGAGAGATGACTGGATGCCGAATGGTCAGTCGTCGGCCTCCGGCAAGGGCGCCAGGTGTTGCGTCAGGTCGGCCACGTCGCTGGGTTCGTCGCCCGGGTCGAAGCTGATGGTGGCGATGGCCGTTTCGCGCAGATTTGGCCAGGCCTGGCCCAGTTCATTGGCGCTGACGTCGAGCACCCGAGCGGCCAGGCGCTCGCGACGGTCGAAGTCGGTATCGCCGAACGAGAGGGCGCGCCACAGTCGATTGGTGCGCCCGGAGAGGCTGGTGTCGCGCTGCAGCAGGTTGTCGTGCACGGCCTGTCGGTACGCTGCCAGGTCGTCATCGTTCATGGCGGCCAGTTGTTCGCCGAAGGCGTCCAGGAAGGCGTCGATATGGACCAGGATCTCGTCGCTGGGGGTGTCCGGCGACTGCACCAGCAGGCTGAGGCCCGGCGCGTCGAGCAGCGGCGAGTAGCCGGCGCTGACCACATAGCCTAATTGCTCCTCGGTTCTCAGGCGCTGGTAGAAGGGGGTGTCGATCACCTGGCCGAGAACGGCGAGGCGGGCCTGGCTCTCCAGTGAGCGGTCGCTGCCTTGCAGATAGCGCAGCACCAGCGACTCTTCGCGCGTTGTGATCGGGTGCAGCGTCGGCAGGCCCTCCTCGATGCGCAGCGGTGTCAGGTCGGGAATCGCCTCCTTCGGCGCTCGAGGTTGCAGCATTTCAGCCATCAGGCGCCCCTGCCGAATGGCCAGCTCTTCGTCGAGATTGCCCACGGTCAGGGCTTCCAGATGCAGGTCGGCGAGAAAGGCGTCGCGGAAGTCGCGCAGCGCCTCGACATCGAGGGCTCGGCTGGCCTCCAGCAGGTCGTTGGTGGGCCACTGCGGCCGCACCAGGGCTTCGGTCAAGGTGCGGTGAGCCTGGCGGAAGAGAGCGGCCTGGGGCGCGTTACGCCACTCCCGCTGCAGGCGATAGCGCGCACGCTCGAAGCTGGCCTCATCGATTTCGCCCTGCTGCAGCTGAGTGAGAGTGCGCTGCATGACGCGGTCCTGGCGGTCGCGCCAGCCGGAAAAGGAGAGGGTGATGCCGCGGGCATGGGCATAGGCCTCGGCATGGTGACCCGCCAGGCGGGCCGCGT
>SKVX01000311.1 GCA_007129225.1 Halomonas sp. | reverse complement strand
GGGGTGAACCGCAGGACTCCAACGGGGTGCTGACGTTGACCGGCTATCGTCGGACGCGCACCATGGGGACCATTATTCTGACAAAGTCGCTCCCCTGCGTCATGCCCATGCTCTCATTACCCGCCAGTTTCTCGGGCGACCCCGCGCCACTCGGGGTCGACCTGCATATGCATTCCACCGCCTCCGACGGTGCCCTGGCGCCCGCCGACGTGGCCGCCCTCTGCGCCGAGCGCGGCGTTCGGCTGATGTCCCTCACCGACCATGACAGCATGGCCGGTATCGCCGACGCCCGGGCGGCAGCCAGCCGGCTGGCCATTCGCCTGCTGCCGGGAACCGAGCTTTCGACCCTCTGGTCCGGTATCGGTATTCATGTGGTGGGCCTGCTGCCCCAGGGGCCCGGCGATGTCCTGGCCGCGGGGCTGCTGGCACAGGCCGAAGCCCGGGATAGCCGGGCCGCGGTGATCGGCCAGCGACTCGAGAAGATCGGCCTGCCCGATGCCCTGGCCCGCGCCCGGGAACTGGCCGGACCCCACCGGCCGCTGGGGCGGCCCGATTTCGCCCGCGCCCTGGTCGCGGCGGGCGTGGTGCCGGACATGGCGACCGCCTTCAAGAAGCACTTGGGCAGCGGCAAGGCCGGCGACGTCAAGGCGCACTGGCCCGTCATGGGCGAGGTGGTGGGCTGGATCCTCGCATCCGGCGGTGTCGCAGTGCTGGCGCATCCACTGCGCCACGGGCTGACTCGCCGCAAGCGGGGGCTGTTGCTGGACGCCTTCGTCGAGGCCGGCGGCCAGGCCGCCGAGCTGGTCAGCGGCTTCCAGAACGCCGACGTGACCCGCGACCTGGCCCGGCAGCTCGCCGACCGGGGGCTCTACGCCTCGGTGGGGAGCGACTTCCACTTCCCCGGCGGCCACCTGGCGCCGGGCAGCATGAGCCCGGTACCGCGCACCGCGGTGGCGCCGATATGGACCCACCCCCGCATTGCGGCCTTCATTGAGGCCTGCCCTGGCGACGACGTCCCGTCCGGCGGCAGCGTTGCCGCGCCGTGAAGTCGTGTCGTAAAGTCAGGCCGTGAAGTCGCGCAGGGCCCGGTCGCAGGATAAACTGGTGGTTTGAACGATCGGGGGAAGCCCGCTTTGAACGCAGACCAACAGGGAGTGACCATGAGCCAGTATTTCCAGCTGCACCCGGAGAACCCCCAGAAGCGTTTGATCGACCAGGCCATTCAGATCATTCGCGATGGCGGTGTCGTGGCCTATCCCACCGATTCCGGCTACGCCCTGGGCTGTCACCTGGGCGACAAGAAGGCCGTCGAGCGGATCAAGCGACTGCGTTCGCTGGACGACAAGCACAACTTCACCCTGGTGTGCTCCGACCTTTCCGAGATAGGTACCTACGCCAAGGTGGATAACGCGGTATTCCGCCTGCTCAAGGCCCACACGCCCGGGGCCTATACCTTCATTCTCAACGCCACCAACGAAGTACCTCGGCTGCTGCTGCATCCCAAGCGGCGCTCCATCGGCGTACGTGTGCCGGACCATCGCATCACCCATGCGCTGCTCGACGCCCTGGGTGAGCCGTTGATGAGCGTGACCTTGATCCCGGTAGGCGAGGCGCTGCCGATGACCGATGCCGAAGAGATCCGGGACCGCTTCGGCAACCAACTCGACCTGATCATCGATGGCGGCGCCTGCCACCTGGAGGCCACCAGCGTCGTAGACCTGCGTGAGCTGCCGCCGATCATCGTGCGCGAGGGGCGTGGCGACCTGGAGCCGTTCAGGGTGTAACGGCGGCGGAATCAGGTTCGCCGCTCGCCATCCGTCTGTGGCGCATTGGGGTCCTCCGTCTCCTCGTCGAGCCAGGTACCGCACTTGAGGCAGTAGCGTGCGCGTTTCTCGTGGCGGTCGTGACCGCAGCCGGGGCAGGCCTGGTCGGAGTAGCGGTCGGCACGGATCGAGCGGATCACTTCGGCCGAGAACACCCCGGTGGGCACGGCAATGATCGAGTAGCCGATCAGCATCACCAGGGTCGAGATCGCCTGGCCCAGGGGCGTGATGGGAACGATGTCGCCATAGCCCACCGTGGTCAGGGTGACGATGGCCCAGTAGACCGAGATGGGAATGCTGGTGAAGCCGGCCTCGGCGGGCTCGATCATGTAGACCAGCGCGGCAAACAGCGTGACCAGCAGGAATACCGTGAACAGGAACAGAAAGATCTGATGCCAGCTGTTCTTCAGCGCCTCCACCAGCAGGCGCCCTTCACCGACGAACTGCATCAGCCTGAGCACGCGGAAGATGCGCAGCACGCGCAGCAGGCGCACGATCACCAGGGTCTGGGCGCCCGGAAGCAGCAGCATCAGCCAGGTGGGTAGAATGGCCACGATGTCGATGATGCCGTAGAAGCTGCGCAGGTAGCGCAGCGGCTTGTCGAGAATGTAGATGCGTATCGCCAGCTCCACGGTGAAGGCGAGGGTGAAGCCCCACTCGATCCAGTAGAACCAGGCGCCATAGGCCGCGCCGAACCGCTCGACGGTATCGAGCATTATCACCAGCACGCTGGCCAGGATCATCACGATCAGGGCGATATCGAAGCCCTTGGCCAGCGGCGTGTCCGATTCGAAGATGATCTGGAACAGGCGCGTGCGCAGGCCGTCTCCGGCTGGCCGAAATGGTTCTGTCATGCGATGGCTCCCTGGCGTGCTTCGCTCATTGGCGTGACATCCCTTGCTGGCTCGGCTGTTTCACGGCGCCAGGCGCTGCGCCAGCTGCAGCGCCGTACGACCGAATTCAGCGTTCATCCAGTCAGGCCGGGCCAGCCTCTCGGCGAGCCGGCCGGCCTCGCGATGGCCGTGGAGGGCGAGGTCCCGCAGTGTCTCCCTGGCCGTCGCCATCCACCTATCCTCGCCGGTATCCTCGAAGGCGTCCAACGCCAGCAGGGCGCGGTGAAGCCGCTCGTCGTCGTCGGTGCCTTCCGGCAGCGACCAATGGCCCGAGAGCAAGGCACCGCCCCGGGCGGCCTTGCTGGCATCGGCGGGGCGCAGCGATATGGTTTCGGCCAAGGCCATGGCCAGGTCCCATAGCGCGGCGGGGTCGCCCGCCTTGAGTTCCAGTTCCAGCTCGCGGATCGGCACGGCGCGACCCGCGTTGCGGATCTCGCCCTGGTCGAGCGCCACCTCGATGGTGGCACCGCCGTGCTCGAGCTGCCAGAGCCGGCGCTCGAAGTCCGTGGAAAAGCGGGCCTCGAGCCGCTCGAGCACCTCGGTTCCCAGCGCTGCCATGGGTGGCAGCGCGGCCAGCCCCGCCCTGTCCAGCACGCCTTCCGATACCGGCCACTCCCACTCGCCGCGCCGGCTCATCCCGCCGCCCCCTTCGCCGCTGGTCTTCAGGGTCTGCACCCAGGCGTCGTCGCACCGGCGCAGCCGCAGCGCCATCCTGGCGGCTTCGAGCTCACCCCCGGGCGTGTCGAAGTAGGTATTGGCGAGCCGCTGCGTCGCCCCCGGCCGGTCTTGCAGCAGGGGATGGCGGCACAGTTGCTCGGGGCCTTCCCGGCCCAGTGCCAGTTTCATTTCGATCTCTTGGCTCATGTCGGGCACTCCTTGGTAACGCTGCCGCGGGGTGGCGTGTGGAATTTTTTCATGACGTAACGGCTTGCCAGTCTTTATACTGGCGCCGCCATTTCACAAGCGCATGATACGCCATGGTCAAGCCCAATCCGTTTTCCGCGATGTTCGGCCGCTCGCCGTTCCAGCCGTTGCTGGCCCACATCGTCAAGGCCCACGAGTGTGCCGGGCAGTTGCTGCCCTTCTTCGAAGCCAGCCTCATCGGGGACTGGGAGGACGCCGCCAGGATCCGTGAGGAAGTCACCCGGCTGGAGCATGAGGCCGACAGCCTCAAGACCGAGCTGCGTCTCAACCTGCCCAATACGTTGTTCCTGCCCGTCTCGCGCAGCGACCTGCTCGACCTGATCACCGTCCAGGACAAGATCGCCAACAAGGTGCGCGACATCACCGGCATCATGCTGGGTCGCAAGATGCAGGTACCCAGCGAGCTGGCCCAGCCCATGCGCGACTACATGCGCACCGCCGTGGCCTGTGTCGCCCAGGCCCGCCAGGCCCTGGAAGAACTGGAAGACCTGCTGGAGTCCGGCTTCGGCCGACACGTTTCGGACGTGATGCATAACATGATTCGCGAGCTGCACACCCTCGAGCAGCAGGCGGACAACCAGCAGATCGCCATTCGCCGCGAACTCTTCGAACTCGAAGACCAGCTCAAGCCGGTGGACGTGGTCTTTCTCTACAAGATCATCGATTGGGTAGGTGAACTCTCCGATCGTGCCGAGCGCGTCGGCAGCCGCCTGCAGATACTCACTGCCCGGTAGGGCATCGTCCTGTCCGGTGATCCCGGACTGATGTCTCCTCCCTGACAGCCACATAGGAACCACCCCCTATGTCGATCATTGCGCAGCACGGTGAAATCTTCATCATCCTTGCCTGCCTCTTCGGCTTCTTCATGGCCTGGGGCGTCGGCGCCAACGATGTCGCCAATGCCATGGGCACCTCGGTGGGGTCCAAGGCGATCACCATCAAGCAGGCGATCATCATCGCCGTGATCTTCGAATTCCTCGGCGCCTGGCTGGCCGGCGGCGAGGTGACCGCCACCATTCGCGGCGGGATCGTCGACCCGGACCTGCTGCAGGCCGACCCCCAACTGCTGGTCTACGGCATGCTCTCGGCATTGCTGGCGGCGGCCATCTGGCTGTTGGTCGCCTCGGCCAAGGGCTGGCCGGTCTCCACCACCCATTCCATTGTGGGGGCCATCGTCGGCTTCGGTGCGGTGGGGCTGGGCGTGGAGGCGGTGGCCTGGGGCCGAGTCGGCACCATCGCCTCGAGCTGGGTCATCTCGCCGCTGCTGGCGGGCACCATCGCCTTCGTGCTGTTCAAGTCGGTGCAGTACCTGATCTTCGAGGCCCGCGACCCGCTCCTGGCCGCCAAGCGCACCGTGCCGTTCTACATCTTCCTGGTCGGCTTCATCATCGCCATGGTGACCCTGACCAAGGGCCTGACCCATGTGGGTCTCAACTTCACCTTCGGCCAGAGCCTGCTGTTCTCGGTGCTGCTGGGCATCGGGGTCATGGGCATCGGTATCATCCTGGAGAACCGGATCAAGGTCGTGCGTCGCGCCGATGACCAGTTCGGCTACGACAACGTCGAGCGGGTCTTCGGCGTGCTGATGATCTTCACCGCCTGTGCCATGGCCTTCGCCCACGGCTCCAACGACGTGGCCAATGCCGTGGGGCCGCTTGCCGCGGTGATCAGCGTGGTGCGCAGTGACGGCGTCATCGACGCGTCGGCCCTGGTGCCCTGGTGGGTGCTGATGCTGGGCGGTCTGGGCATCGTTGCCGGCCTGGTCACCTATGGCCACAAGGTGATCGCCACCGTGGGCACCGGTATCACCGAGCTGACGCCCAGCCGGGGCTTCGCCGCCACCCTGGCGGCCGCCACCACCGTGGTGCTGGCGTCGGGCACCGGCCTGCCGATCTCCACCACCCACACCCTGGTGGGGGGGGTGCTGGGCGTGGGCCTGGCCCGTGGCATGGCGGCCCTCAACATGCGGGTGATCGGCACCATCGTCATGTCCTGGCTGATCACGCTGCCGGCCGGCGCCGGCCTCGCCATCCTGTTCTTCTTCCTGTTCAAGGCGATCTTCGGCGGCTGACCCCGGGCAACGGCCCGGTAAGACGGCGGCAGACTGCCGCCGTTTTCACGCCTCTGATATAGTCGAAGGCGAAAACACCCTCCCTTTCACCTGCTGCCGGAGAGCGGCCTTGGATACTCGTTTCCCGTTCGTCGACTGGTTCCGCAACTCATCGCCCTATATCAATGCACACCGCGGGCGAACCTTCGTGATTCTCATCGAGGGCGAAGCCATGGCGCGCGGGCGAGGCGAGCAG
>SKVX01000443.1 GCA_007129225.1 Halomonas sp. | reverse complement strand
TCACCGCCTGCCAGTGCAGCCCGGAATCCTGAGCGGCAATCGTCAGACGGGAGGCATCGCCATCCAGCAGTGGCGTCAGCGCCTCGAGCGCCAGCTCGGGGCGATTGTTGTGTTCGGAAAGGTGCGAGCAGACGATACGCTGCAGGCGATCCAGCCCCAGGCGGGCAAGCAGCGCAGCCGCCTGGCCGTTGGCCAAATGTCCCCAGTTGCCGCCCACGCGACGCTTGAGCGTCGGCGGATAGGGTCCCGTCTGCAGCAGGTGAGGGTCGTGATTGCATTCGAGAATCAGCGCGTCGCAGCCACGAAAGGCCTCTGCCACATGATCGCTGGGGAACCCCAGGTCGGTCAGCACACCGAGATGGCAACCGTCCGCCTCGAAACGGAACTGGATCGGCTCGCGTGCGTCATGGGGCACCGTGATCGGGTCGACGATCAGCCCCTTGATCGCGAAACGCGACTGCGGGGTGATCCAGTGTAGCTGCGGCACCTCACCCAGGCGCCCGGAGAGCCAGGTGCCCGGCGTCATGTAGACCGGCACGCCATGGCGCCGCGCCAGCGGCCCCACGCCGCGCAGGTGGTCGCCGTGCTCGTGAGTCACCAGCACGGCATCCAGCTGGCGCGGATGAATATCCAGCCGCGCCAGCCTGCGCTCGGTCTCGCGCAGACCGAAACCGCAGTCGACCAGAACCCGGGCCTCGCCGTCGCTGACCAGGGTGGCATTGCCCTTGCTGCCGCTGCCCAGCGACGCGAAGTGCAGCCGCCCCGACAGCGGAGCGACCGATACCGGTTCGCCAGCGGACAGCTGAGGCATCAGCGCAGCAGGCCTGCCACCCGCTCCAGCAGCTCACGGGCATCCTGTTCCGTGAAGCGCCGCTCGCTCTCGTTGATGGCGCGCAGTGTCGTCCGCTCCGGCCCGTCGGACTCCAGCGCCAGGCGAATTTCCTGCGGCATCTGGCGTACATCCGGGCTCATGATAATCTGAACCATTCCACGGCCACGCTCGGAGGCGGTCATGTAGCTGATCAGGAAGTCATGGCTCTGCGGGTTCTGCTCCAGGAGCTCGCGGCGATCCTCTACCGTGAAGCCGGCTTCAAGCTGGTGGCTCAGCTCGGCCCAGACACGATCGATATCCAGCGGAATCCGCACGACCCATTCGCCATCGCCGCGCTGCTCCAGCCGCAGGCGGTCCTCTGCGGCCATCTGCTGACCGGCCAGGGAAGCGGCGCTAGCCGTGGCGGTGCGCGCACTGAAGTGCTGCTCCATGGCGTCCAGGCAGGCGGCGACCGGGCGACCCGCCTGGTCGCAGCGCACCTCACTGTCACCCTCGCGCAGGCCCTGCCGGACGCTCAGGCGCCCCTGGTCGGTCTCAAGCACCCCGCGCGTATCGTCACTGGCCTGGACCTGCAGGCCACGGGCTCGAGCGAAGTCCTGCAGCTGAGGCCAGACCACACCGGGATCGGCCCCTACGACCAACCAGCGGTCGCTGCCGATTTCGCGGCGTTCGACATAGTCCCGCTCCACCGCACGACCGGAAACCAGGCGCTCGGGGCTGGGCGCACTGAAGCGCTCACTGGAGCGCAGCGTGCGAGTTGCCTCCGGCACCGGCATGGCATCCCGATAGCGCTCGACATTACGACCTTCCGGCAGGACCAGGGGCGCACTGCGCTGGGCCTCCACATAGTCGATATTACGGTCATCATAGAAGCCATCGCGTGCGCAGCCAGCGGTTGCCAGGGCGATCACCGCCACCAGCGGCATCCATTTCAGCGCAGAATTCATGCATCCACCTTGCATCGTGTTAATCGGGGCGTCGGGATATCGGGTCCGGGCGCAGCGTCAGTCGTCTGTCACCCCTGCCAGTTGCAGGGCCTCACCCACGGTCGAGTGGTACTTCTCGGACAGCCAGGTCAGCGGCAGTCGAATGCCCGGCTCCAACAGCCCCATACGGTGCAGGGCCCACTTGACGGGGATCGGGTTGGACTCGATGCCCAGGTTGGTATGCAGCGGCATCAGCCGGGTGTTGATCTGGTGCGCCTTGTCGGCATCGCCGGCCACGGCGGCAGCACACAGCTCGTGCATGGCCCTCGGCGCGACATTGGCGGTCACCGAGATATCGCCATTGCCACCCATCAGCATGAAATCGCAGGCGGTGGCGTCGTCACCGGAGTAGAGCATGAAACCACTACCCTTGAGACGACCGATCAGGTCCTCGGCACGCTCCAGGTTGCCGGTGGCATCCTTCAGGCCGATAATATTGTCGACCTCGGCCAGGCGCAGCACGGTCTCGTTGTACAGATCCGAACAGGTGCGGCCCGGCACGTTGTAGAGAATGACCGGCAGCTGGCTGCCCGCAGCCACCGCCTTGAAGTGCTGATACAGCCCTTCCTGGGTCGGCTTGTTGTAGTAGGGGCACACCGAGAGACAGTAGTCCGCCCCCACCTCGCTGGCATAGCGGGCCAGCTCGACCGCCTCGGAGGTGGCATTGGCCCCGGTACCGGCAATGACCGGGATGCGGCCGTTGACCTCCTCCACCACGGTGCGGATCACGTCGAAGTGTTCGGCAAACGACATGGTGGTGGGTTCACCGGTGGTGCCGGCCGCGACAATGCCATCGGTGCCATTGTCGAGGTGGAAGTTCACCAAGCGGCGCAGCGCCTCCCAGTCGATGTCGCCATTGACCTTCATCGGCGTCGCCAGGGCGACGATACTGCCAGTGATCATCCTCTCGTTCCTCTCCGCTCATGCCGCTCTTGGGCGCCGATTATCAGCAGGCCCCTCGAAGCAAAAGGTAAATGGTACTCAGGCGGTCGAAGAGTGTACAGCGACATGCGCCGGAGACTTTGACAGACGTGGCTCTGTTGCGTGTAATCAGGGCCTTACCACAAGCCAAGGATCCCCGACATGACGCTTGCCATCGGCCAACCCGCTCCGGACTTCACCGCCACCGCCACCGGCGATACGACCGTCACCTTAGCCGACCTCAAGGGTCGGCAAGTGGTCATCTTCTTCTATCCCAAGGCCAGCACGCCCGGCTGCACCACCGAGGGCGGCGATTTTCGCGACCGCATGAGCGCCTTCGAGGCCGCTAATACGGTCGTCCTCGGCGTCTCCCGCGACGGCATTCGTGCCCAGGAGAACTTCAAGGCCAAGCAGGCCTTCAACTTCGAGCTGATATCCGACAAGGATGAGACCGTCTGCCGGCTGTTCGATGTGATCAAGCTCAAGAAGCTCTATGGCAAGGAGCACATGGGCATCGAGCGGAGCACCTTCCTGATCGATGCCGAGGGCAGGCTGGCCCGGGAGTGGCGCGGCGTCAAGGTCCCCGGCCATGTCGACGAGGTGCTCCAGGCCGCCCAGGCCCTGCATACCGGCGGCTGAACGACGGCACCCGCCCTGCCGGGCGGGTGCCACGCCGCCATCACACCCTAATCTTCACCTTGACTCTCGCTTCACTCCTCCACGCACTCCTCGACGGCGCGCTCTTCCGCCTGATGCTGCTGGATGCCACGGGGCCAGGCGTAGACCAGCGCCTTGAGCAGGGTAGCGAGTGGAATGGCAAAGAAGATGCCCCAGAAGCCCCAGATACCGCCGAAGAAGAGCACCGCCACGATGATCGACACCGGGTGAAGGTTGACCGCCTCGGAAAACAGGATCGGCACCAGCACATTGCCATCCAGCGCCTGGATGATGCCATAGGCAATCAGGACGTAGAGGAACTGGTCGCTGAGCCCGAAATGAAAGCCGGCCACCGCCGCCACCGGCAGCGTCGCCACGGCGGCACCGATATAGGGCACCAGCACCGAGAATCCCACCAGCACCGCCAGCAACGCCGAATAGGGCAGACCGAAGAAAGCGAAGGTGAAGAACGTCACGGTACCGACGATGATGATCTCGATGAACTTGCCGCGCACATAATTGGCGATCTGGTCGTCCATCTCATGCCAGATGCGGGTCATCAGGTGACGCTTCTGGGGCATCAGCGATAGCGTGAATGCCACCAGCTGGTCGCGGTCCTTGAGCAGGAAGAAGACCAGGATGGGCACCAGAACCAGGTAGATGATCAATGACAGGACATTGCCCAGCGAGGCCAGTGACAGCGTCAGCATCCGCTGGCCGAATTGGGTCATCTCGCGCCCGGCGACGCCGATCCACTCCTGCACCTGATCCGGCGTCACCAGGTTGGGGTAGCGCTCCTGCAGGTCGCCCAGCCAGCGCTGGCTGCTGGCGAACATGCGCGGCGTCTCCTGGACCAGGCCCACCAGCTGATTCCAAATCAGCGGCATCAGGATGAAGGCCAGCGCCAGCAGTATGCCGATGAAGCCCAGGAACACCACGACCACCGACAGCAGGTGGGGCACCCCTCGGCGCGTCATGGCATTGACGCCCCCCTGCAACAGGAAGGCAATCACCAGGGCAGTGAGAAAAGGCGCCAGCATGCGACCGAACAGGATCACCACCGCGAAGCCCAGTATCAGCACCACCAGCAGGATCACCGCCTCCTCATCGGAGAAGTAATGGTCTATCCAGCTCTTGAAGACCTGACGCAGGGTCATGAAACAGGCTCCTCGCCCTTGCGAATCCAGTAGTGAAAATGCTCACCTCGCTCTTCACGCTCCACCAGCTCGTGGATGCTCTGCTCGGCGAAGGTCTCGAAATCGCGCCAGGAACCCGCATCGGTGGCGATGACCTCGAGCAGTTGGCCGGCCTTGAGCCTGGCCAGGGCCTGCTTCGCCTTCAGCAGCGGCAACGGACACGGCAGGCCGCAGGCGTCGAGCACGTCATCTGGTTGCACAGCCATGGTAACTCCCGGGAGAATGCAGGTTATCGCAAAAAGGGGGGGGACGCTCTTGCAGCGAGCGTCAAAACCCTTGAGATTTAAAGGCACTTTACAGGTCGAATCAATGTCGGATAAGCATTCGATCGCCCATTATGACGAGGTTGGCCATGCTGCGTAACATCCGCAACTTCCTGACCGGCAGCGCCATGGTGCTGGCACTCGGCCTGACCGGTCCGGCAAGCGCCACGGATGACTACGGCCTGCCCAGCCTGACGACCGGCAGTCAGGCCGTGAGCGGTGAAGAGTATCGCCTGGGCCGTGCCTGGCTACGCCAGTTCCGCGCCCGCGCGCCCCAGTGGCAGGACCCCATCGCCCAGGACTATGTGGAGTCGCTGCTGGCACGCCTGGTTCCCCACAGCGGTGTCGATGGCTCCCGAACGGTCGTGACGCTGGTGGATAGTCGCACGCTCAATGCCTTCGCCGTACCCGGCGGTGTCATCGGCCTGAATGCCGGACTCTTCGCCTTCGCCGACGAGGAGGACGCGGTGGCTTCGGTGCTGGCCCACGAGCTGGGCCACCTCTCCCAGCGCCACTATGCACGCGGCCAGGCCCGCGCCGAACAGACCCAGATTCCCGCCATGGCGGCCATGCTGGCCGGCATGCTGATCGCAGTTAGCGGGGGCGGCGATGCCGGTGTCGCCGCCGCCATGGGCTCACAGGCGGCCTTTATCCAGGATCGATTGAGCTACTCCCGTCGCTTCGAGCAAGAGGCCGATCGCATCGGCCTGCAAGCCATGTCACAGGCCGGCTTCGACCCCCAGGCCATGGTCCGCATGTTCCGCGCCATGCAGCGACAGGCCAGCCTCCAGGGCGGCAACCCTCCGGAGTTCCTGCTCACCCACCCGCTGACCGAATCCCGGATCAGCGACGCCGAATCACGAGCCTCGCAGCTGGAAGCCGCTGAGTCTCGCAATAGTGGGCCAACCTATCACCTGATTCGCGCCCGCGCCCTGCTGACGATCCACCAGCGCGATCCGCAGCAAGCGGTCAATCGCCTGGCACAGGACGGCGCCCCGGATGCGGCCAGACGCTACCTCGACGCCCTGATCGAAGCCCAGCGGGGCAACACCGACAGTGCCCTCACCACCCTGGATGGGCTGGCCCGCGAACTGC
>SKVX01000342.1 GCA_007129225.1 Halomonas sp. | reverse complement strand
TCCACGTTGCGCCCTCCCCGGCCGTCTCCCTTGACCGTGACACTGGTCTCGCCGCCGGAGAGAATCAGCCGTGGCCCGCCGCTCTCGGCGGCCGCCTCGAGCGCCAGGCGCGCCTGGGCCCGGCCCAGCTCGCGAGCCTCGCCCTCCAGGTCGTCCCCCAGCACGCTCACCGTCACACCGGCGGCCTCGGCTGCCTGTCTGGCTGCGTCCAGGGCGTCGCGGGCTCGAGCCAGCATCACACTGTCGTCGCGGACGAAAGCGTCATCCTGCGGCGAAGGGGCGTCACGGCTGTCCTGCAGGTGGCGGCGTACGCTGTCGGGAATGGCGATGGCATACTGCTCGAGCACCGCCAGGGCATCCACCGGCGTCGAGCTGTCGGGCAGGGTCGGCCCGGAGGCGATCAGCGACGCTTCGTCGCCGGGCACGTCGGAAATCAGCCAGGTCACCACCTGGGCGGGGTGGGCGGCCGCCGCCAGGCGACCACCCTTGATCGCGGAGAGGTGGCGTCGCACGGTGTTGATCTGGCTGATCGGCGCACCACAGCGCAGCAGTGCATGGTTGATGGCCTGCTTCTCGGCCAGGGAAATGCCCTGTGCCGGCAGCGTCATCAAGGCCGAGCCACCACCGGAGATCAGTGCGATGACGCGATCATCCTCGGTGAGCCCCTCGACCGCCTCGAGCACCTCGATGGTCGAGCACTCGGCGTCCAGCCCTTGAAGACCATGCGCGTAACGGGTCACCACCAGGCCGGAGAGCGGCGCCTCGGGGCAGCGGTCCTGCCAGGTACGCTCCAGGGCCGCCGCCATGGCAGCGGCGGCTTTGCCGGCACCGACCACCACGGTGCGCCCCGGCGGTGGATCGGGCAGCAGGTCGGCCACCAGCGTATCCGGGTGAACGGCGGCAACGGCGACATCGGCAAGCCGTCGCAGCCAGGCCGCCACGTCCATGGCAGGATCGAAGGGGGGCAGAGCAGAATTCATGGGGCACCTCGCAGCGGGCGATAGGCTTCGACGGTAGCAGCAGAAACAAGAAGAAAAAAACCCCGGAGGCGGGCGGATTCCAGACAGGGATCCCGCCGTCGGGTCAAGGACCGCCGGGGCGGCCATGGGATGGGCGACGACCCGACGCCCATCCGAAGGGAAGCACCGACTGAATGTCTGCGCGACCGGTACACGGCTTGCCGTGCCAGGGGTGCCTCCCAGCCTCACTCGCTCAGTTGCCGACTTCGTGGTCTGCCAGCGACTCGAGCGCCCTCAGGATGCCGGCGTGGTCCCAATCGGCACCGCCCTGGGCGGCACAGGCCTGGAACAGCTGCTGGGCGTTGGCCGTACCCGGTAACGCCAAATTGAGGCTACGCGCCCCTTCCAGGGCTAGGTTGAGATCCTTTTGATGCAGCTTGATCTTGAAGCCCGGATCGAAGGTGCGCTTGATCATGCGCTCGCCGTGGACATCGAGGATCTTCGACTGGGCCAGGCCGCCGAGCAGCGATTCGCGCACTTTGGCTACGTCGGCTCCCGCCCTGGAGGCGAACAGCAGCCCCTCGGCCACCGCCTCGATGGTCAGCGCCACGACGATCTGGTTGGCCACCTTGCAGGTCTGTCCGGCACCGTGACCACCGATATGGGTGATGGTCTTGCCCATCACCTCGAGGATCGGCAGGGCGCGGGTGAAGCCCTCTTCGGTGGCGCCCACCATGATGGTCAGTGCCGCGTTGATGGCGCCTCCCTCGCCGCCGGAGACCGGTGCGTCCACGTATTCGCCGCCGGCTTCGGTTATGCGCTTGGCGAATGCCTGGGTAGCAATGGGGGCGATCGAGCTCATGTCGATGACCAGGGCCCCCGGCTTGAGCCCCTCGATGACGCCGCTCTCGCCGAACAGCACCTCTTCGACGTCCGGCGTGTCCGGCACCATGGTGATGACCACCTCGGCCTGCTCGGCCACGGCGCGGGGGCTGTCGAGTTCGGTCATGCCCTTCTCGGCCAGGGTGGCGTCGAGGGTGCCGCGCTTGACGGTGACCAGGTCATGGCCGGCGTCGAGCAGGTGACCCGCCATGGGACGGCCCATGATGCCCAGGCCAATGAATCCGATCTTGCTCATGATGTGTCTCCTTTCAGCTTGTCTTTGTCATTTGCAACCTTACCCGGCGGCTGTCGCTGGTGACGTCGCCACTCGGGGCTGATCCGTCGGCAGGCCTGCGAGGAGGCGCTGTGAACCCTTCCCTGGGCGCTACCGATTCCTTCCCTGGAATCGGACCTCCTCTTCGGCCTGCCCCCGGCGCCCCTCGTTAAGGGGTCTGCAGCGCTCTTCAGCCGCGGGCCTGATCCAGCCAGTCCAGCCCTTCTTTTGTGGTAGTGGCCGGCTTGTACTCGCAGCCGATCCAACCGTCATAGCCTAGCCGGTCCAGGTGAGAAAAGAGGAACGGGTAGTTGATCTCGCCGGTGCCCGGCTCGTGGCGCCCCGGATTGTCGGCCAGCTGCACGTGGGCGATCCGATCCAGATGCTTCTCGATGGTCGGCGCCAAGTCCCCTTCCATGATCTGCATATGATAGATGTCGTACTGCAGCTTGAGATTGGTACTGCCCACCTCGTCGAAGATCGACAGCGCCTGCTCGGTGCGGTTGAGGAAGAAGCCGGGGATGTCACGGGTGTTGATCGGCTCGGCCAGCAGCAGGATGCCGGCGGCCTCGAGCTTGTCAGCAGCATAGCGGAGGTTATCCACCAGGGTACGGCGCGCCTGCTCCAGGCTCACGCCCCGGGGTTGGATACCGGCAAGGCAGTTGACCTGCTTGCAGCCGAGCGCCGTGGCGTAGTCGATGGCCTTGTCGACCCCGGCGCGAAACTCCTCGACGCGATCCGGATGGCAGGCAATGCCGCGCTCGCCGGCGGCCCAGTCGCCGGCCGGCAGGTTGTGCAGCACCTGCGTCAGGCCGTGCTCGTCGAGGCGCGCCTTGATCTCGGTGGCGGTGTAGTCGTAGGGAAAGAGGTACTCGACGCCCTTGAAGCCCGCATCGGCGGCGGCCTTGAAGCGGTCGAGGAACTCCTCCTCGGTGAACAGCATGCTGAGATTGGCGGCAAACTTGGGCATATCGAACTCCTTTGGGTCGTTGCCAGGGCTAACGCGGCTAACGTCACGGTGCTGGTAGCGGGGCTGATCCGCGGCCAGGTCTGCGCGGAGGCGCTGTAAACCCTTCCCTGGGCGCTACTTTTTCCTTCCCTGGAAAAAGATCTCCGCTTCGACCTTCCCGCGGCGCCCCTCGACGTGTCTTGGCTGCGATTACCCTGAGGTGGTTGCGGAGAGCGGTCGTCGTCGCTCACTCCGTCGTTGATCGTTACCTTCAGGTCAGGGCGCTGATCGAGGTCGGCGCATCGGCGACGTTCTCGGCCAGGGCCTCGAACTCGTTGATGCCACCAAGATCGGTTCCCATGGCGATATTGGTCACCCGCTCCAGGATGATCTCGACTACCACCGGCACCCGGTGCTCGGCCATCAGTTCGCGCGCCCTGGTGAAGGCAGGTGCGATCTCGTCGGGCCGGGTCACGCGCAGCGCCTTGCAGCCGAGCCCCTCGACCACAGAGACGTGGTCCACGCCGTAGTCGTTGATCTCCGGGCAGTTGATGTTCTCGAACGAGAGCTGCACGCAGTAGTCCATGTCGAAACCGCGCTGGGCCTGGCGGATCAGTCCCAGGTAGGAGTTGTTCACCAGCACATGGATATAGGGCAGCTTGAACTGCGCCCCCACCGCCAGCTCCTCGACCATGAACTGGAAATCGTAGTCGCCCGAGAGCGCGACCACCTGGGCGTCCGGGTCCGCACGGCAGACGCCGAGAGCCGCGGGAATCGTCCAGCCCAGCGGGCCCGCCTGGCCGCAGTTGATCCAGTGCCGCGGCTTGTAGGTATGGAGGAACTGGGCACCGGCGATCTGTGACAGGCCGATGGTGCTGACATAGCGGGTGTTCTTGCCGAATACGCGGTTCATTTCCTCGTAGACCCGCTGCGGCTTGACCGGCACCTCGTCGAAATGGGTCTTGCGCAACAGGGTGCGCTTGCGCTCCTGGCACTCCTCGGCCCAGCTGCTGCGATCCTTCAGCTTGCCTGCCGCCTTCAGCTCGCTCGCCACCTCGACGAAGAGCTTGAGCGCCGCCTTGGCATCGGAAACGATGCCGTAGTCGGGGCCGAAGATGCGGCCGATCTGGGTGGGCTCGATATCCACGTGGACGAACTTGCGCCCTTCCGTATAGGTCTCGAGGTTGCCGGTGTGGCGGTTGGCCCAGCGGTTGCCGATACCCATCACGAAATCCGACGCCAGCAGGGTGGCATTGCCGTAGCGATGCGAGGTCTGCAGGCCGACCATGCCCGCCATCAGCGGATGATCGTCCGGGATGGTGCCCCAGCCCATCAGCGTCGGGATCACCGGCACGCCGGTCAGCTCGGCAAATTCGGTCAGCAGGTCGCTGGCATCGGCATTGATGACACCGCCACCGGCCACGAGCAATGGGCGCTCGGCCTCGTTGAGCATGGCGATGGCCTTCTCGACCTGGGCGAGCGAGGCGCTGGGCTTGTAGGCCGGCAGCGGCTCATAGGTGTCGGGATCGAACTCGATCTCGGTCATCTGCACGTCGATGGGCAGGTCGATCAGCACCGGCCCCGGGCGCGAGGAACGCATCAACTGGAAGGCCTGCTGGAAGACGCGCGGCACCTGGGCCGGCTCCAGCACGGTGACGGCCCACTTGGTGACCGGACCGGCAATCGCCTGGATGTCCACCGCCTGGAAATCCTCCTTGTGCAGCTTGGCTCGCGGCGCCTGGCCGGTAATGCACAGGATCGGAATCGAGTCGGCAGTGGCCGAATAGAGACCGGTGATCATGTCGGTGCCGGCAGGCCCTGAGGTGCCGATGCAGACCCCGATATTGCCGGCCTTGGTCCGGGTGTAGCCCTCTGCCATGTGCGAGGCGCCCTCGACGTGTCGGGCCAGCAGATGGTCGATACCGCCGACCTTGCGCATGGCGGCATAGAAAGGGTTGATGGCAGCACCAGGCACCCCGAAGGCCACGTCGATGCCTTCCTTCCTGAGCACGTGAACGGCGGCTTCTGCTGCGGTCATACGAGCCATGATGATTCCTCCAGTGAGGGGGCGTTGTTCTTTTGTGGGAATTTTTATGGAAAATATTTCTGTATACCGAGATTAGGCCTCGCCAAGCCTGCCGTCAATATTTTGTGGAAATAATTTTCATATAATCCCGGCGATACAAAAAGACCCAAGCTCCATCAGTCACTTGGGTCATTGTCGTCTCGTCAAGAACCGCAACTATTCAGTCGACGGTAACTCGCAGCGCCAGCGGATGCTCGTCGCAGTTGTTGCCCTCGCCGCCTCGGTCGACGACCAGGAATTCACCCTCGCGCTCGAGCACCGACTGGATCGCATGCCAGGTCCCGGCTCGATAGTTCACCCCCTGGCGGCCATCGGTGACGAAGGCGCGTACCTCTTCCGGCTCGATGGTCTCCCCCGGCGGGGCCACCACGATCACGAAACGCTCCTCGTGCAGCGGCATAAAGGCCTGGCTGCCCAGGGGATGACGCTCCAGGAAATCGAGTTCCAGCGGCAGCGAAATCGGCTGGCTGACGAAGATGCTGATCAGTGCCCTCGCCTGCTCACCCAGGATCTCGACCTTGGCCAGGTCGTGGTAGCGTCGGGTGCGCCCGGCGTTGATGTGGAAGTAATCGGCAGTGCGCGTATCGATGACATCGCCGAAGGGCGTGAAGGCCTCCGGCGTCAGCGGCTCGGCGTTGAGTTCCAGCATTTATTGCCCCTCAGGTTTATTCGGCAGTTAGCCTGGTCCCGGGGCTTTTCCGGCGGCAGGCCGGCGAGGAGGCGCTGTAAACCCATCCCTGGGCGCTACATTTGCCATTCATGGCAAATGACCTCCTCTTCGACCTGCCCCCGGCGCCCCTTGCGTGAGC